>JBDTXT010000121.1:0-7408 GCA_040006035.1 Pseudonocardiales bacterium
GCTAGATCAGCCGGCCGGCCCAGAGCATCGACGCGCCGCCGGCGGCAAGGGCGAAGATCAGCCCGACGGCCAGGTAGCGCCAACTGACGTCGCGATGTTTGGTGGTGTAGCCGATTTGGGAGCCGATGTCGGAGTAGACCGACTCGAGTTCCTGTACCGAGTGCGCCGCGTGATAGGACCCACCGGTGTCGCGCGCCAGTCGATTCAGCGTGATGGTGTCGGCAGGCACCGGGATGGTGCGGCCGTCCACCGTCACCGTGCCGGTGTCGGTGCCGAACGCGATCGTCGACACCTGCACGCCGGCCTTGCGCGCGGCCACGATGGCTTCGCTCACCGACCGGCCCTTGTTGTTGGCGCCGTCGCTGAGCAGCACGATCCGGGCCGGTGGGGCCTTGTCGCCCTTCGCGGTGGTAGCCCGGCTGAAAGCCGCGATGGAATCCAGCGAGGTGAACACCGCCTCGCCGATCGCGGTCGACTCCTGCAGTTGCAGCTTCTCGATCGCCACCTTGACCGCGTCGCGGTCGACGGTCGGAGCGACGACGGCGCTGGCGTTGCCGCCGAAGGAGACCAGGCCCAGATTGATCCGGGCCGGCAACACGTCGACAAAGCTCTTTGCCGCCAACTGCGCGGCCTGCAGGCGCGAGGGCAGCACGTCGGTGGCCTGCATCGACAGGGAGACGTCGATCGCCATGACCACCGAAGCGCGGTCGCGGGCCACGCGTACCGCGGCCGAGGGCCGGGCCACCCCGACGGTGAGCACCGACAGCCCGATCAGCAGCAGGGCGAAGGTGAGATGGCGCCGCCAGCCGGGCCGTCGAGGTGCGACGCTGCCGAGCAGTTCGACGTTGCTGAACCGCGCGACGTATTTGCTGCGCCGCAGTTGCAGGTAGATGTAGCCACCGAGCAGGGCAGCCACCGCCACGAACAGCCACAGCCACGCGGGCGAGAGGAAGTTCATCAGCGCACCGCCGCCCCGACCGCGCCGACGACGAAGTGGCGGCGTGCGATCACGAACTTCACCACATCGCTCAGCCAGTCCCGGTCGGTGCGCAGCTGCAGATGCGCGGCTCCCGCGTGGCGAAGCGAGGTCGCGATCACGGCCCGCTGAGCCTGCGCGGCGTCGGCGTATCTGGCGCGCAGTGCGGCGTCGGAGGTCTGCACCTCGAGGTGCCGCCCGGTCTCCGGGTCGGCGAAGGTGACCAGCCCGGCGGAGGGCAGTTCGAGCTCGCGCGGGTCGAGCACCTCGATGCCGAGCAGTTGGTGGCGCGCGGACAGGGCCCGCAGCGGTCGCTCCCACGACGGTTCGGTGCCGACCACGCCGCTCTCGAGGAAGTCGGACACCACCGCGACCAGACCACGGCGCAGCTGCGGCCGGCGCAGGGATTCGAGCATGCCAGCGAGATCGGTTCGGCCGGCGCCCTCAGCCCGCGGCGTCGATGCGATGCGCTTAATCAGGTAGCGCGCGTGGGCGGTACCGGACAGGGCCGGGATCCGGTAGGTCAGCTCGCCGTTGCTGACCAGCGCGCCGACGCGATTGCCGCCGCGCACCGTCAGGTGCACGACCGTAGTGATGGCGGCCAGGACCAATTCGCGCTTCTCGGTGAGTGCCGTGCCGAAGTCGATGCTGGGCGACAGGTCGACGACCAGCCAGCTCTCCAGTTCGCGGTCGGCAATCGTCTGCCGCACGTGCGGGATCGTGGTGCGCGCCGTGACCGGCCAATCCATGCGGCGCACATCGTCACCGGCCACATATTGCCGCGACTCGCCCGCCTCGCTGCCCGGGCCGGGCACCAGCCCGAGGTAGTTGCCCTGCAGCAGGCCGTCGAGCTTGTTGCGCACGCTCAGTTCGAGCCGGCGCAGCAGCGGCTCGGCCGAGGCGAGGTCGAGCGTGGGGGTCGGCTGCACCTGCTGGCTCATGCCGAGCGCTCACCCCAGGGCGGCTGCTGCTGCGCCGGCGCCGACTGGCCGTACACGAGCGGTTGCTGGGGCGGTGCTGTCATCTCCACCGGGCCGCCGGAACGCTGGCGCGGTGCGACCTGCGGCAGCGGGATGCTCTGCAGCACCCGGCGGACGGCGTGCTCGGCCGGAACGCCGTCAGCGATCGCGTCGTAGCTGAGCACCAGGCGGTGGGCTAGGACGTCGACGGCGATGTCGAGTACATCCTGCGGGAGCACGTAGTCGCGGCCGCGCAGCAGGGCGAGGGCCCGGCCGGCGGCGATCAACCCGAGGCTGGCGCGCGGGCTGGCGCCGTAGGAGACCCACTGGGCCACATCGGACATTCCGTGCTGGCCCGGGTTGCGGGTGGCCAGCACGACGCGCACGACGTAGTCGACGATCGCATGGTGCACGAAGACGCGTGCGGCGCTGGACTGCAACCGTTGCAACTCGTCGGTGCTGATCACCGCGTTCGCGACGGGTGGGTCCACCCCCATCCGGTAGACGATCTCCCTTTCCTCGGCTGCCGTCGGGTAGTCGACGGCGATCTTCATCAGGAATCGGTCGCGCTGGGCCTCGGGCAGCGGGTAGACGCCCTCGGACTCGATCGGGTTCTGGGTGGCCAGCACCAGGAACGGGCGGGGAACGTCGTGCTGGACGCCCCCGATCGTCACGTGCTTTTCGGCCATCACTTCGAGCATCGCCGACTGGACCTTGGCCGGCGCTCGGTTGATCTCGTCGGCCAGGACGAAGTTGGCCATGATCGGCCCGAGTTCGGTGTCGAAGCGCTCGGAGCCCTGCCGGTAGATGCGGGTTCCGACGATGTCGGAGGGCACCAGGTCTGGGGTGAACTGCAGCCGTGAGAACGAACCCGTGACGGTGCGGGCCAGCGTCTCGACGGCCAGGGTCTTGGCCACGCCGGGGACGCCCTCGAGCAGGCAGTGACCCTGCGCGAGCAGGCTCACCATCATGCGTTCGACCATCCGCTCCTGACCGACGATCACCCGCTTGACCTCGAACATCACCCGCTCGAGGGCGGTCGCGTCGCCGGCGGGCGTGTGGATGGGCGGTGCTGTCACGGCGCGATCACGTGGCTTCTCCTCCGCTGCTGTCCCTAGTGCTCTAGGCGACCGGGTTCACGGTACGGGACGGCGACGCTACGGTGCCTGAGTGTCTGTCGAGCATCCCGATGCGAGCGGCGCGGCCGACCGGCCCCGCTGCTCGGCCAAGGGCTGCCGAGCGCCGGCGAGCGAGGACCTGCAGTGGCGCAACCCGCAGCTGCACGACACGGCACGGGTCAAGCACTGGATGGCCTGCCCGGAGCACGCTGACGGGCTGGCGGACTTCCTGGCCGCGCGCGGCTTCCTGCTCGGACGAAGTCCAACAGCCAACTAACCGCCGATGGCCGACATGGTCCGATCCGGTTGGACGAAGGTGGCGGAGCCGATGCCGTGACCGGACTGCTTGCCCCGGACGGCGGCCGCGATGATCGCGCCCAACTCGGCGTCGGACGCGCCATCGCGCAACGGGCTACGCAAGTCGGTCTCGTCGCGGGCGAACAGGCAAGTGCGCAACTGGCCGTCGGCGGTCAACCGCAGGCGGTCGCAGTCGCGGCAGAACGGACGGGTGACCGACGCGATTACCCCCACCCGGCCCGGGACCGCGGCCCAGGACTCGCGGCCGGGGCCGTCGATGACGTCAAACTCCTCGGCCGGCGCCGACCCCTCGTGCCCTAGCGGTGCGAGCTCGTAATCCGCCGCGAGCAGCTCGAGGATCTCCTCAGCGGTGACCATGCCTTCGCGCGACCAGGTGTGATCAGCATCCAACGGCATGTGCTCGATGAAGCGCAGCTGATAGCCGGCGCGCAGGGCCCATTGCAGAAGTGCGGGTGCCTCGGCCAGGTTGCTGTCGCGAACCAGCACCGCGTTGACCTTCAGCGGTGTGATCCCGGCCCCCGCCGCGGCCGCAATGCCGGCGAGCACGTCATCGAGGCGGTCGCGTCGAGTCAGCTGCTTGAAGCGCTCACGATCAAGCGTGTCCAGCGATACGTTGATGCGGTCGAGGCCGGCCTGGACGAGCTGGGCGGCCGACCGGGTCAGGGTGATGCCGTTCGTGGTGAGCGACAGCTCCGGGCGCGGATCCAGCGCCACCAGGCGGGCCACCATCGGCACCAGCGTGGGGTGCACCAGCGGCTCGCCGCCGGTCAACCGGATGCTCGTGATGCCCAGGCCGACGAACACCTGCGCCAGCCGGAGGATCTCGTCGTCGCTGAGTCGCTCGGTCTTGGTCAGCCACACCAGCCCTTCGGCCGGCATGCAATACGTGCAGCGCAGCGAGCAGCGGTCGGTCAGCGAGATGCGCAGGTCCGTGGCCACCCGGCCGAAACGGTCGACGAGGACCGCCGCGGGCGACGCTTCGATCTCGGTGCTGGTGCTCACTCACCCACCGTACCCGCGCTCAGGTCAGCGGCCTGGTCGCGCCGTAGTAGCCGGACTCCACCTGGTCCAGCGGCGTGATGCGCACGATGTCGCCGCTCTGCGGCGCCTGGACGACGTTGCCGCCGCCGATGTAGATCGCGACGTGACCGATTCCGTTCACCGTTCCGTCCCCGCTCCAGAAAACCAGGTCACCAGGCATCAGGCTTGAGACGTCGGGATGCACCGAGCCCTGCAGGTACTGGGTCGCGGCGAAGTGCACGAACGGGAACTGGGCCCAGGCGTACATCACCAAGCCGGAGCAGTCGAAACCGAAGACGTGGCAGTCGTTGAACCCCGCGTCGTTGGTGCACACGCCGTAGGTGGGGCCGCTGGCATTGCCAGCGGCAAAGGAATATGGCGTGCCCAGCCATTGCAAGGCGCGGTCGGCCGCACGCCGTCCGGCAGCCGGGGTCCAGTTGCCTGTCGGGCCCGGCGGGACGTACGAGCCGCCTCCGCCGCCTCCGCCGCCGTCATTGCTGTTGGCCGCGTCGGCCGCTGCCGCTGCAGCGGCCGCTGCCGCGGCACGCGCCGCCGCTGCCGCGATGGCCTCCTGGCGGCGACGCTCCAGTTCAGCTGCCCTGGCCGCGGCGATGCGCGCCTGTTCTTGCTGGTAGGCCACGAATTGCGCGCGTTGGTTGTTGTACGTCGCCAGTTCGAGCTGGCGCTGATGCAGCAGCGTGCGCTTGGCGGCGAGCGCGGACTCCAACTGCGCTTTCTGGCGCTTGCCGGCCTCCAGGGCCGCAATGGCCCGATCCTTGGCCACATCGGCGGCGTGGGTCAGCGCCGCCTGCAAAGCGACCGCGTTGCGTGCGGCTGCGTCAGCGTTGGACCTGGCCACCGTGGCGCGCTCGAGGTTGCCTATCGCGCTGACCTGGTGGCTGGCCTGGTAGTCGTGCAGGGCGCCGGATTCGAGCAGCACGTTCGGGTCGTGCGCGGTGAGCAGGGTCCCCGTCGTGCCACCGACGTCGCCGCTGGTGTAGCTGGCTTGCAGATAGCCGACGAAGTCTCGCTGCGCCTTCTCGGCCGCCTTCCTGGCCGTGGTCACATTCTTCAGCGCCTGCGTTGCTGCGATCTTGGCTGCCGCCAGCCTGGACAAGGCCAGAGCCAGCTTCTGCTCCGCGAGTTGCTGGTCCGCCGTGAGCCGGTCGAGCCTGGTTTGCATCTGCGCGGTCTGGGCGCTCAGCCGGCCGACCTCGTTGGCGGTGTCGATTTTGCGCTGCTGGGCGGCGCTGATCTGGTTGTCGGTCGGGTTCACCGGCGGCGGTTTCGCGGCGGCCTGGCCAGGGGCACACAGCAGGCTGGCGAACACGACGAGGATGGCAAGTGCGGCGAGCGCGCGGGGGCGGCGACGTCCGCTCCGGGGCTGCTGCACGGTGACGGCACTCCTCCTGTTGACGCGACAGGAGGTCGCGATGCACCTCAGAGTGCCATTCCAGCACCATAAGCGCCAGCAGCCCCATCCGAACCACCAGTCACAAACGCAACAATCCGCCCAAGCGGGCTCAGGACACGGCGATCCTGTCCCGCTCGTCCTCCGTCCGCGGTTTCGCCACAGCGCCGCGTTCGCGCCGCCGCTCCCATTGCGAGACCAGCGCATGCACGCCGAGCGCGTAGGCCACTCCCGCGGCCAGATCGAGCACGTAGTGCTCGCCGGTGTAGACCAGGGTGATCCCCATCGCGATCGGATAAAGGGCAGTCAGATAACGCCAGCGGTTGGCGATACGGCCCGCCACGACCAGGGCCACCAGTACGGCGAACGCCACATGCAGCGAGGGCATGGCGGCGACGGGGTTGGCGCCGTCTCGCTGGGCGGTCTTGAGCAGGTCGTCCAGGTCTCCGACATGCAGCCAGATCCAACCGCGGGAGGACAGCCGGGACACCGGTTCGATGAGCCCGTCGCGCGCCGCGAGCCAGGGCGGCGCCTCCGGAAACAGCACGTAGGTAATCAGGCCGGCGAAGGCCAGGACGACCACGCGGATGATGTAGGCCAGCCAGAGGGCCCGGTTACGCAGCCACAGGACCGCAGCGAGGACCGGCGTAGCCAGGAAGTGGGTGACATAGACCAGGGTGGCGAGTGCGTCGTACCAATGCACGCTGCCCGGTGTATAGAACTGATGCTGCATCCAGACGGACGGGATATTGCCGCCGAACAGCCAACTCTCGGCCGAGACGATATCGCTCTCGTGCAGCGGGAAATTGATAGCAGTGGCCAGGGAGCGGGACTGGTCGTAGACGATCAGAACCACGCTGAAGGGCAGCCAGTCGAGAACGACGCGCAGCAGGCGGTTCCAGCCGTGCCCCAGGCTGGCAATCGCCAGGGCGAGGACCGTGAGAGACATCAAGCTGAGTCGACTCGTGGGCACGCCCTCGACAGCAACTATCCAGGCCAGGACGGCCGCGTAGGCGAGCGCGGTCAGGCGACGACCTCGACGCCACCGGTTCAGGCGCCGTTCATCGCCTATTTGCTCGTCTGCCACTCATCGAACTCTAGGGCCAAGGTGTGCAAGAGGTGGGTAAGGCTTTCAGCCAGATGGCAGAATCAAGGGTGGTATCTTGACGTCAAGACATCTCGGTCGGCAGGTTCGACCCGCGGCACGGGCAAAGGAGCCAAGCGTGGCAGTCAGTAAGAACAGCTTCGGAGCGCACGCCAAACTCGACGTCGGCGCGACGACCTACGACTACTACCGGCTCGGCGCGATCGACGGCGTGGCCCGATTGCCGTTCAGCCTGAAGATCCTGCTGGAGAACCTGCTGCGTACCGAGGACGGCACGAATGTCACGGCCGAGCAGATCCAAGCCGTCGCGGATTGGCAGCCCGAAGCCGAGCCGCACACCGAGATCCAGTTCACCCCGGCCCGTGTCGTCCTGCAGGACTTCACCGGCGTGCCTGCGGTCGTCGACCTGGCCACCATGCGCGAAGCCGTGGTCGAACTGGGCGGCGATGCCACCAAGATCAATCCGCTCGCTCCGGCCGAGCTGGTCATCGACCATTCGGT
>JBDTXT010000122.1:0-7352 GCA_040006035.1 Pseudonocardiales bacterium
TGGCGCGATAGACCTGGTCGAACTGCGGTGTCTCGACGGTGCACGGTCCGCACCAAGTGGCCCAGAAGTTGATGACGGTGACCTTGCCGGCCGACTCGGTCAGCGCGAGCTTGCCGCCGTTGAGCAGGTCGCCGGTGAATTCCCCGGCCTTCTTGCGGTCGGCCGCGGCGATGGTCTTGCCCACCCCGGTGCCGCTGACGAAGCGGAACTGGCTGCCTGCGGTCTGGTCGACTGCGTCCTTGCCCGTGCAGGCAGCGACCAGCAGCCCGCCGAGGACCACAGCAGCCAGCAATCTTGGGAGTTTCATTGCCGTCCAGTGTGCGTTACGACAAATCGCCCGCCGCAGCCGCCTCAGCTGCCTGTGGGCCAGCCCGCAGTGGGCGACTCAGGCGCCGGCCCCGTGCCCTTTCGGGAGCGTCGCCGCGGGCTCGGCGTAGGCGATGTCGACGATGTCGTCCCCGTCGAAGGTAAGCGACGTCACCGAGGCGAGGTTGCACTCGCGTTTGCGAGGGTCGTGGAACAGCCGCTTGCCCTCGGCGGCCCGGCGGGCAATGACGATCGGCAGCTGATGGCTGACGGCGACCGCCTCCGCGCTGCCGGCGGAGATGGCGCCGTCGCGGGCGGCGCGGGCGGCAGCGAGCACCCGCTCGGCGATCTCGGCGTACGGCTCGCCCCAGGACGGGCGCATCGGGTTGACGAAGTACTTCCAGTTACCGGGGTCGGTGAACAATCCCTTGCCGCCGGCCACCTGGCGCCCCTCGAGCCGGTTGGCGGCCTCGATGAGCCGATCGTCGATAGCGACGTCCAGGCCCAGTGCGGCGGCCAACGGCTCGGCGGTCTGCTGCGCGCGCTCCAGCGGCGAGGACGCGAGGTAGCCGATGCTGCGCCCGGCCAGCGACTCGGCGGCCAGCTTGGCCTGGGCGATGCCGAGATCGCTCAGCCCGTAGCCCGGCAGCCTGCCGTACAGGATGCGGTCGGGGTTGAACACCTCACCGTGGCGCAGCAGATGCACCGTCGTCCGAGTCACCTGGCCATCCTCCCAGGCCCCGTCCCGGCGGGTCAGTTGACGGCAGCAGCGGCGGCGCGGGCGGCTGCGGGCAGGGCTTTGACTATGCGGGTCAGGGCAGCGTCATCCATCGCGGCGTTGACGAACCAGGCCTCGAAGGGGCTCGGCGGCAGGTACACGCCGGCGTCGAGCATGGCGTGGAAGAACGGCTTGTAGCGGTACGTCTCGGCCGCCTGTGCCCCTGCGAAATCGAGCACCGGCGTTGACGAGAAGAAGATCGAGAACAGGTTGCCCGCGTACTGCACCTGGTGCGCCACCCCGGCCGCGGTCAGCGCCTCGCCCGCCAGCCGGCCGATCATGGTGGCGTTGCGGTCCAGGGCCGCGTATACAGACGCGTCGGCCGCCCGCAGCGAGGCCAACCCAGCCGCGACCGCGACCGGGTTACCCGACAACGTCCCGGCCTGGTACACCGGCCCGGCCGGCGCCAGGAACGCCATCACCTCGGCCCGGCCACCGAAGGCCGCCGCAGGCAGCCCGCCGCTCATCACCTTGCCGAACGTGAACAGGTCGGCGTCGACCGGGTCGAGGCCGTACCAACCCGCGGCCGACACCCGGAACCCGGTCATCACCTCGTCCATGACCAGCAGCGCGCCCTGCGCCGAGGTGATCGCCCGCAGCCCCGCGTTGAAGCCGGGCAGCGGTGCGATCGCGCCCATGTTGCCCGCCGCCGCCTCGGTGATGACGCAGGCGATGTCGGCGCCGAACTCGGCGAAGCACGCCTGTACCGCCGCCAGATCGTTGTACGGAAGCACGATCGTCTCGGCGGTCTGCGCACCCGTCACCCCCGGCGTGTCCGGTAGCCCGAACGTCGCGACGCCCGAGCCCGCCGCTGCCAACAGCGCGTCGACATGCCCGTGATAGCAGCCCGCGAACTTCACCACCCGGTGCCGGCCGGTAAACCCGCGCGCCAGCCGGATCGCCGACATCGTCGCCTCGGTGCCGGAGTTGACGAGCCGCACCTGCTCCAGCGGCCGCTGTCCGTAGGTCGAACGGACCCGCCCGATGATCTCCTCGGCCAGTTCGATCTCGCCCAGCGTCGGCGTCCCGAACGACAGCCCCGAGGACGCAGCTCGCTGCACCGCCGACACCACCGACGGGTGCGCGTGGCCCAGGATCATCGGCCCCCACGACGAGACCAGGTCGACGTAGCTGCGCCCGTCGGCGTCGGTCAGGTAGGCACCCGACCCGCTGACCATGAAGCGCGGGGTACCTCCCACGGCGCGAAACGCCCGCACGGGCGAGTTCACCCCGCCGGGGATAACGCGCAGCGCGCGGGCGAACAGCTCGGCGGATGCGGGGGCGTCAGACACAGCTGAAGTGTCCCAGCCCGCATAGGGCAGGATCGATGCGACTCCCATCAACGGAAAGGGCACCAGCCCATGCAGATCGACGGCAGCGTCGCACTCGTAACCGGCGGCGCGTCTGGGCTCGGCCTGGCCACGGCGACTCGCCTCGCCAATGCCGGCGCGCAGGTGGTCCTGCTCGACCTGCCGTCGTCGCCCGGCGCCGCGGCGGCCGACGACATCGGGACGGACGCCACCTTCGCCGCCGGCGACGTCACCAGCGAGACGGACGTCACGGCCGCGCTCGACCGCGCCGCCGCCCTCGGCCCGATTCGCATCGTGGTCAACTGCGCCGGCGTCGGCACGGCCGGGCGGGTCATCGGCCGCAACGGCGTCCTGCCGCTCGAGCAGTTCGCGCGCGTCGTCCAGATCAACCTGATCGGCACCTTCAATGTGCTGCGCCTGGGCGCCGCACGGATCGCCGCCACCGAGCCGGTCGACGGCGAGCGCGGCGTCATCGTGAACACCGCCTCGGCCGCTGCGTTCGACGGCCAGATCGGGCAGGCCGCCTACTCGGCGTCGAAGGGCGGGGTGGTCGGCATGACGCTGCCGATCGCCCGGGACCTCGCCGACAAGCTGATCCGCGTCATGACGATCGCCCCCGGCCTGTTCCAGACGCCGATGCTGGCCGGGCTGCCGCAGGAGGCACAGGACTCCCTCGGCGCCCAGGTGCCGCACCCGAGCCGCCTCGGTCATCCGGACGAGTACGCCGCCCTCGTCGAGCACATCGTCACGAACCCGATGCTCAACGGCGAAGTGATCCGGCTGGACGGCGCGATCCGGATGGCGCCGCGCTAGTGGTGACGACCGGAGGTTGTTGGGGGGATGTCGGAGGTCAGATGGATGCATCGCAAGGCGGATGCCGAGCGACGCTTGCGGAGCGAGCAGGAGGAGGGCCGTACCGCTGTTGTACGGCCGACGACGACAACGCAGCGAGGCGCCATCTGAGCCCGGCAGGCCCCCGACGAACTTCCGGTCGTGACCACTAGTGTCACTGGTCCACCTGCGGGTTGTCTGCCCGCAGTCACTCGCCCCAGCGGTCGTCGACGCGCTCACCGATAGGCCCGGCGTGGTCGCGGTGAGCTGCACCGCGCTGGGCGAGGCGTCTCCTGGCGAGGCGGTCGTGCACGCCGACCTGGCCCGTGAGTCCGCCGACGCCGCGCTGCGCGATCTGCACCGGTTCGGTGTGCTCGACAAGGGCCTGGTCACCCTCGATCCCATCGACACCGCCATCGGCCACCTCGCGAGGAAGGCCGAGGATGACGCGCCCGGTGAGGGCGTCGACGCACTGATCTGGGACGAACTGGTCACCCGCACTGGCGAGGACTCCACGCTCACCTGGACCTTCGTGGCGTTCATGGTGCTGGCCACCCTGCTCGCCTCGATCGGCGTCATCACCGACTCGCCGATCACGATCGTCGGCGCGATGGTCGTCGGCCCCGAGTTCGGGCCACTGGCCGGGCTCGCCGTCGGACTGGTGCGCCGCCGCGGCAGCACCGCGCGCCGCGCCGCCGCTGCGTTGCTTGTCGGCTTCCCCGTCGCGATCTTGGTAACGAGCCTGCTGGCTCTGGTCGGCCGAGCTGCCGGGCTGATTCACGTGGACGTCCTCGAGGGCCACCGCCAGACCGAGTTCATCTATCACCCGGGCTGGTTCTCGCTCATCACCGCGCTCGTGGCCGGCACCGCCGGGATGCTGTCGCTGACCTCGAGCAAGTCAGCCGTCCTGGTTGGTGTGTTCATCTCGGTGACCACGATCCCCGCGGCGGGCAATGCAGCCGTGGCCGCCGTGGTCGGTGACTGGTACGAAGCCGGGCAGTCGCTGCTGCAGCTCGGCATCAACCTCGTCGGCATCGTCGTCGCCGCCGCGATCACTCTGGCGCTACGCGGCGCCGCCGTCGCCACTCCGCGATGATCTCGGTCGAATCTGCCAAATTTCGCAGGTTCGCCCGAGATCATCAGGGGTTCAGCTCGCGGCGCATCGCCACCCGCGCGCCCACCGCGTCCAGACCGACGGCCCGCTCGTGGTCCCGGACCGCCGTGAGCTCGGGCGTGAGGTCCTCGACGACGGCGAAGCCGCGGGTGGCGTAGAACGGCGCGTTCCATGCCACCTGGGCGAACGTCGTAAGCGTGATCGCCGGGTACCCGGCACCTGCGGCCCAATCACAGGCAGCCTCGACCAGCGCGCTGCCGAGGCCCTGGCGCATCCGTCCCGGGATGACTGCCAGCTCCTCGATGTGAGCCACGCCGTCAACTTCGGTGACCCACACGAACGCCACGGCGGGACGGCCGGCCACGAAGATGGCCCTGGCGTCCCGCAATGCCTCCCTCTCAAAATCGAGGTCGGGCAGCTCGTAGCCGGCCACCCGGAACAGCGAATCCGCCCGGGTATCGATCTCATCCAGCTCGTCAAGCTCGTCCGGCTCGGCCGGCCGGATGCTCAATGCCTCGTGCGATGTTTGCAGGGCCGCCGCCAGCCGGTCCGGATGGCGGGTCGGCACGACCAGCACGGCGCCGTCTACAACGCTCACGGCCAAGCCCGGTATGCCGCGGGGCAGTCCGTGCCCGACGCTGAGGCCGAACACCGGCAGCGACGGGTCGACCTCGTCCACCACAGCGGTGATCGATTCCCGCGGCACCGCACTTTCGCCGACCCGCAGCTCGGTCCGGGTCACCGTGATCGAGCGCATCGACCGGGCGGCGCGCGTCATGAGCACGTCGATCCCGACGACCAGCACCACGGCGACCAGCCACGCGAGGATGTGTCTGGAGCCGTGGCCCAGCGCCAGATCGGCCACGAAGCCGAGCACGAACGCGCCGAGCAGTGTCCACGCGCTGCGATAGGTCTGCGCTGGTTCGTAGTACACGGTCCGACCCGCCGCCGATGCGCCCTCGCCAGGGCCGTTCACGAGGTCAGCTGCGCCGCTTCGACCGCCCAGTAGGTCAGGATGATCGACGCGCCCGCGCGCTTGATCGACGTCAGCGTCTCGAGGAGGACCCGCTCGCGGTCCAGCCACCCGCGTTCGGCCGCGGCTTCGACCATCGCGTACTCGCCGCTGATCTGGTACGCCGCCACGGGCACCGGCGACACGTCGGCGATGGCCCGCAGCACATCCAGGTACGGCAGCGCCGGCTTGACCATCACGATGTCGGCGCCCTCGGCCACGTCGAGAGCGACCTCGGCCAGCGCCTCACGGACGGTGCGGGCGGGATCCTGCTGGTAGCTCTTGCGGTCGCCGACCAGCGAAGAGTTGACCGCCTCGCGGAAGGGCCCGTAGAAGCCGGAGGAGTACTTCGGCGCGTAGCCCAGGATGCCGGTGTCGAGGTGGCCGGCGATGTCGAGGGCCGTGCGCACAGCGCCGACCTGGCCGTCCATCATGCCGCTGGTGCCCAGCAAGTGTGCCCCTGCCTCGGCCTGCGCCCGCGCCATCGCCGCGTACCGCACGAGCGTCGCGTCGTTGTCGACTATTTCCCCAGCGCCGCGCGCGACGCCGAGCACACCGCAGTGGCCGTGATCGGTGAACTCGTCCAGGCACAGGTCGGCCATCAGCACTGTGTCGTCGCCGAGTTCGGCGTGCAGTCGGCGCAGCGCGACGTTCAGCACGCCGTCCGGGTCGTCGCCGCCGGATCCCACCGCGTCCTTGCTGGCCGGGACGCCGAACAGCATCAGCCCGCCGACCCCGGCCTCGACCGCCTCGACGGCCGCCTTCACCAGCGACTCCTGGCTGTGCTGGACGACCCCGGGCATGGACGACACCGCCACCGGGTCGGTGATGCCCTCGCGCACGAACATCGGCAGGACGAAATCAGCCGGGCGCAGCGCCACCTCGCTCACCAGCCGCCGCAGCGCCGGCGTGCGCCGCAGCCGTCGCGGCCGCGACACCGGGAAGGCGGGCAGCTCGGGCAGGGTCACGGCCCAAGGCTACCGAGCCTGAGCCCGTGCGTAGCGAATCAACCCAGCTAAAGATCCATTGAGCTACGGCCCGAGGTCGGCGTCGGGATCCACATAGGTGCCGGTGCGCATCTGCTCGCTGATCTCGTCGTAGTCGTCCTCGGGCAGGCCTTGGGCCAGTCGTGCCCGGCGGCGACGCAACAGCAGCGCAGCGACCGGTCCGGACGACGTGCGGTCACGTTCCAGCGCGCGCAGGGCGCCGGCGGTGTACCAGCGCGCGGCCGACGCGAGATCTGCTCGCTCTTCGAGCAACTCGCCGACGAACAGGTACACCGTGGGATCGCTCGGCCGTTCGTCCCAAATCTGGGCGATCAGCCGCCTTCCCTCGGCGACGTCGCCATGCTCGAGCTCCCACCCGGCCAGGAAGCCTCGGGTGTCCGGCGCGGCCTGCCCGCCGTCCGCGACAGCGGACTTGAAGGCAGTCCCGGCCGCGTGCACATCACCGGCCCGCTCGGAGAATTCGCCGAGCAGCACTAGCAATTTGGCCCGGGTGGTGTCTTTCGGCAGCTTGGGCGCGTCGAGAACGTCGCGGCAGTAGGCCGCGACGGCCGCCGGCCCCGCTGAGCTCGACAGTTCGAGGATCCGCGCGTCGAGGTCGTCGTTGTCCTTGGGTGCCTGCACGACGAGCACGCTAACCGGATCGATCTTCCTGCGCTACGAGAAGTCGCGCAGGAAGATCAACCGCCAGTTCTCAGTGCCCAGCGCGGCGCGACGACGGTCGGGCCGCTTTCTTCGCAGCGGCCGCAGCCGCCTTCTCGCGCTCCTCGGCCGCGCGGGCCGAGGCGTACTCGGCCAGCGCGTCGACGAGTGCAGGCACCGTGGCCGACTCGGGTTCGACGTCGACCCGCAGGCCGAACTCGCGTGCGGTGGCCGCGGTCTGCGGGCCGATGCAGGCGACGACGGTGCGGGCGTGCGGCTTGCCGGCGATGCCGACCAGGTTGCGCACCGTGGAGGACGACGTGAAGCACACCGCCTGGAAGCCACCGGACTTGAT
>JBDTXT010000123.1:0-7341 GCA_040006035.1 Pseudonocardiales bacterium
GGATCCAGATCAGCACCGCGAGCAGCCCGGCGAAGGGCCCCGCGGTCGGGCTGTGGGCTGTCTTGGCAATGGTGAACGTCCCGACGATCTTCAGGATCTCGAAGCCGACCGCGGCCAGCAGCGCACCCTGTAATCCGACTCGCCTGGGTACCGGCACGTCGGGCAGGCGGACCAGCAGCCACCAGAAGATCAGCACGTCGCCGGCGACGGCCAGCGCGAGACCGAGGATCTTGACCAGGTAGTGCACCCCGGCGACGTGGTCGAGGTTGACTGCGCTCAGCAGCTGATCGGTCAGCGACGTCCCGACCACGGTCAGTCCGAGCGAGAGCAGGATCCCGAGGCCGAGGCCGCCCAGCACGAGCAGATTCATCAGCTTGGCCAGGAAGAAATTGCGTTGCGGCGGCTTGCGTCCCCATACGCCGTCGATGGCCGCGCGCAGGTTGCCGATCCAGCCGAGACCCGTAAGCAGCACACCCACCAGGCCGATGATCCCCACGCTCGTCCGCGCCTCGATGGCCTTGCTGATCGACTGCTTGAGCGTCTTACCAAGATCACCGGGAACGTTGGAGGTGATGTGATCGAACAGGCTCTGCTGGGCCGCCGGGTGGGCGTGCAGCACGAACCCGGTGATGGCCACCGCGAGCAGGATCAGCGGGAACAGCGCGAGGAAACTGAAGTAGGTGATCGCCGCGGCATACTGATTGCCGTTGTTCTTTTGGAGCAACTGCCACGCGTCGACGATGTGCTGCAGGCCGGGCCGCCGCTCCCGCAGCGCGCTCCACCGCGCAGACGCGGCGTTCTTCCCGCGGGACAAGACGTTCGGGCGCTCGTCAGTCACTCCAGGGCCGTACCCATCTTCGCGCGCGACCCATCACATCAGCGCCGCGCCGCCACCGAGTTCGTATTCGGTACGCCAGCGCCAATGCCCGTCCGGGTCGCGCGAGAACAGGCCGAAGCGCTGGACCGGGAAGCGTGCGACGAAACCGGCCAGCCCGTCATAGGCCGCGTCGAGCCCGCTGTCGTCGATCTCGTGTGCCACCGTGACGTGCGGGTGATAGGGGAAGTCCAGGTCGCGCTCCAACGGTCCCTGCCGGATCGCCTCCTCGAGCAATTCGCAGTCCGATACGCCACGGGCGATCTGGATGAACACCACCGGCGAGGTGGGGCGGAAAGTTCCCGTGCCCGCCAGGTGCATGACGAACGGGTCACCCGCCGCGGCCACCTCGGAGAGGTGTTTCTCGATCTTGTCCATGGCGTCGATCGGGACCGGCGTCGGCGGCAGCAACGTGACGTGTGGCCAGATCAGGTCCGCGGCCGGATCGCCCACCCGCCGGCGCCAGTTCGTCAGGACCGTCGCGTGCGGCTGCGGGATCGCCACTGCGACGCCGACCGTCACGGTCTCAGGTATCGACATCAACGCTCGGCTTCAGTGGAGCTCAGGAATCCCACGCGCTGATAGACAGCGGCGACGGTAGGCGCTGCGACGGCACGCGCCTGCTCGGCTCCGCCAGCGAGGATCCGATCAAGCTCGGCGGGATCGGCGAGCAGGTCATTGGTGCGCTTCGCGAACGGCTCGGCGAAGGCAACAGTTGCATCGACCACGGCGGACTTCAGCGCGCCGTAACCCTGCCCGCCGAAGTCATCCGCGACCTCGAGCACCGGCCGGTCGGTCAGGGCCGCGAGGATCGTGAGCAGGTTGGACACACCGGGTTTGGCCTGCGGGTCGAAGTGCACCGAGGTATCGGTGTCGGTGACGGCCCGCTTGATCTTCTTGGCGAGCGCGGACGGGTCGTCGAGCAGGTTCAGCGTGCCGGCGTCGCCGAGCGACTTACTCATCTTCGACGCCGGATCCTGCAGGTCGAGGATCTTCGCCGTGGCCTTGGGAATGAGGGCGTCCGGCACCGTGAACGTCTTCCCGTACCGGGAGTTGAAGCGCTGCGCCAGTGTGCGGGTCAGCTCCAAGTGCTGGCGCTGATCCTCGCCGACCGGCACGGCGTCGGCCTGATAGATGAGGATGTCGGCGGCCTGCAGCACGGGATAGGTGAGCAGCCCGACCGAGTAGTGCTCGGCACCGTCGCGGCTGGACTTGTCCTTGAACTGCGTCATCCGAGCAGCCTCGCCGTAGCCGGTCATGCACTCGAGCACCCACGACATCCGGGTGTGCTCGACGACGTGACTCTGCAGGAAGAGAGTGCATCGCTCAGGGTCCAGCCCCGCCGCCAGCAGTTGCGCGACGGACACCCTGGTGCGCTGGCGCAACACCTCCGGCTGCGGGACGTCGAGGGTGAGGGCATGCAGGTCGACCACGCAGTAGAACGCCTCATAGCTCGACTGCAGAGCGACCCATTGCTTGACGGCGCCGAGATAATTGCCCAGGTGATAGGAATCCGAGGTGGGCTGGATGCCCGACAACACCCGCGGACGCCGGGCAGGTTGCTCGTCAGTGTTCTGGGGCATGGGTCCCAATTCTGACACCAGGTGTCGCCTCGCCCGCGACTCGGTCCGGCTCGGGCGGCGTGATCCGTACCCGCGCGGTGCGGCGGCCGTCGACCTCGGTGATCATCATCCGGAACCCGTCGTGCTCGACCTCGTCGCCGGTCTGCGGCAGCCGCCCCAGCTCGGCCATCAGGTACCCGCCGATGGTGGCGTAGGGCCCTTCGGGCAGTTCTAACCCCGAGATCTCGGCTATTTCATCCAGGTTCAGTTTGCCGTCGACCTCGACCGCCCCGCCGACCAGACGGTGCGACTCGCCACCGGGTGCATCGTGCTCGTCGCGGATGTCGCCGATGACCTCCTCGATGAGGTCCTCGAGGGTGACGATTCCGTCGGTGCCGCCGTACTCGTCCACGACGATGGCCAGGTGGTGTCCCTCGCGGCGCATCTCCGACAGCGCGGAGAGCACGTGCTTGGAGCCCGGCAGCGCCTTCACCTCGCGGGCCACGCTGCCCACGGTGCGGTCGCGCTCGGCCCGCACGTCGGCCACCAACAGGTCTCGGATGTGCACGAAGCCCAGGACGTCGTCGTGGCCGTCGCCGACGACCGGGTAGCGCGAATGTGTCGAGTCGCCGCAGATCTTGGCCGCGCGGCTCACCGTCATCCCCGCCTCGAGGAACGTGACCTCGGTGCGCGGCACCATGATCTCGCTGATCGCCCGTTCGGCTGCCGCGAACACGTCGTCGATCAGCCGGCGCTCGTCCGAGGACAGCGATTCGTGGGCAGCGACCAGGCCGCGCAGCTCGTTCTCGCTGATCGGTGCCCGTTTGGCGCCCGGGTCGCCGCCGAGCAGCCGCACCAATAGGTCCGTCGATTTCGACAGCGCCCAGATGATCGGCCGGAAGATGCTCGCGATGCGGTTCAGCGGCGGCGCGAAGAACATCGCCGCCCTCTCGGCCCGTTGCAGCCCCAGTCGCTTGGGGGCGAGCTCACCGACCACGAGCGTCACGAACGAGATCACGAGGGTGACCCCGATGACGCCGATCGCGCCGGCCAGTCCGGTGCTCATGCCGTGATCGATGAGGGAGGTCTTGGCCTCCTCGGACAGCGTCACGGCACCGAACGCGCTGGACAGCAGCGCAGTGGACGTCACGCCGACCTGGGCCGCAGCCAGAAAGCGGTTCGGGTTGCTGACCAGCTTGGCCACGGCGGCGCCGCGGCGCCCGGTCTCGGCCAGGGCCCGGACCTGCCCCTCGCGCAACGAGACCAGGGCGATCTCAGCAGCGACGAACACACCCTCCACGACGATCAGCAGCAGCACGATGCCGATCTCGATCAGAGTTTGGCCGGCCACGCCGCTGAGTCTACGAACAAATGGACGGCCCGATCGCCACTGCGGGCCTCAGGCGGTCGCGGAGGCCGTGCGGCGACCTCTCGGTGCCCGGGGCACCCCGGGCCACGCCGGGAAGCTCCGTCATGTCGCCCAGCGGCATGCTGCCCCGCAGCAGCACCTCGGCCACGAGCTCCGGGTCGTCGAACATCGGGACGTGACCGACCCCGCGCATGGTGACGTGCTCGGCGTGCGGCAGCAGTGTTTTGGCCACGTCGGCCTGCCAGAGCGGCAGGACCAGGTCGCGGCCGGCCCAAGCGATCGTCACCGGGATCTCGGGCGCGATCTCGTGGTCGAACGGCGTGGCCGCGTCGAGCAGCAGGCGCAGGGCCGGCCGGGCGTATTCGAAAGCTCGAAAGTCGCCCAGCGCATGATCGGCGGAGATGCGCGCCGGGTGCGATGTGAGCGCGCCGTACATCAGGGTGCGGCCGGCCCGGCTGCGGGAGAGCACGGCGGCCCGCGGCCCGAGCCGGTGGCTCAGTGCCGCGGCCGACGTGAAGATCCTGCGGGTGTAGATGAAGGAGGCGTCGGTGCGCCAGAAGCCGGCCGGCGACAGGGCGGTGACGCTGCGGGCGTCGCCCTCCGCGCCCGCCTCCAACGCGATGCGGCCGCCCAAGGAGTTGCCGGCGATGTGCGGGCGATCCAGCTCCTGCTCGGCCAGGAACTGCCTGAACTGCGCGCGCAGGGCCTGCACCACCCGCCGTCCCTCGACGGCGAAGGGCGCGGACTGCCCGTGCCCCGGCAAATCCACCAGGATGACTTCGCGCTCGGCGGCGAGCTGGTCGAGGACGGGGTACCAGACCTGGCGGCGGTGGGTGATGCCGTGCACCAGCACCAGCGGCTCGCCCGAACCGTGCCGCTCGAATGCCAGCATGCTGTGTCTCCTCGACGGCAGGTGCGCCCGGTGGGGTTTGACCCGGACCCTACCTATCTGTAACTCCGAGTCATAGAGACTCAGATCACAGTCTCATTCTCATTCTCATTCTCATTCCGCCGAGGCGTCCCTCGATCTCCCCCACCCGCTGGCGCTCGGGGGGATCTCTCGCGCCACAACGCGCCTGCGGCGCGACCCGCGCGGCGGCGGCGGGCTCTTCGCGCGAGCGCTCATCGCCCCTCGGCGGGTTAGCTCAGGCCATCATCTTTCCTAGGTTGGCGTCGATGGCGTCGAGGAAGGCCTCGGTGGTCAGCCAAGGTGCGTCGGAGCCGATCAGCAGGGCGAGGTCCTTGGTCATCTGACCGGACTCGACCGTCTCGACGCACACCCGCTCGAGTGTCTCGGCGAACTGCGTCACCTCGGGCGTGCCGTCCATCTTGCCGCGATAAGACAGGCCCTGGGTCCACGCGAAGATCGAGGCGATCGGGTTGGTCGAGGTGGGCTTGCCCTGCTGGTGCTGGCGGTAGTGCCGGGTCACCGTGCCGTGCGCGGCCTCGGCCTCGACCGTCTTGCCGTCGGGCGTCATCAGCACCGACGTCATCAAGCCCAGCGAGCCGAAGCCCTGCGCCACCGTGTCGGACTGCACGTCGCCGTCGTAGTTCTTGCACGCCCAGACATAGCCGCCCTCCCACTTCAGCGCCGCTGCGACCATGTCGTCGATGAGACGGTGCTCGTAGGTGATGCCGGCCGCGTCGAAGTCGGACTTGAACTCGGCCTCGAACACCTCGGCGAACAGGTCCTTGAAGCGGCCGTCGTAGGCCTTGAGGATCGTGTTCTTCGTGGACAGGTACACCGGCAGGCCGCGGTCGAGGCCGTAGCGCAGCGACGCACGCGCGAAGTCGCGGATCGAGGCGTCCAGGTTGTACATCCCGACCGCGACACCGCCGCCCGGGAAGTCGAAGACATTGAACTGCATGGGCTCACTGCCGTCCTTCGGGGTGAACGTCATCGTGAGCGTGCCCTCGCCCGGGACGACGAAGTCGGTGGCCCGGTACTGGTCGCCGAACGCGTGGCGGCCGATGACGATCGGCTTGGTCCAGGTCGGGACGAGGCGCGGCACGTTGCGCATGATGATCGGCTCACGGAAGATCACGCCGCCGAGGATGTTGCGGATCGTGCCGTTCGGCGAACGCCACATCTTCTTCAGGCCGAACTCCTCGACGCGGGCCTCGTCCGGGGTGATGGTGGCGCACTTGACGCCGACGCCGTGCTGCTTGATGGCGTTCGCGGCGTCGATGGTCACCTGATCGTCGGTGGCGTCGCGGTGCTCGATGCTCAGGTCGTAGTACTCGAGGTTCACGTCCAGGTACGGGACGATGAGCTTGTCCTTGATGAACTGCCAGATGATCCGCGTCATCTCATCGCCGTCGAGTTCAACGACGGTGCCCTGCACCTTGATCTTGGACATGCGTTGCCAGCCTCCAGAACGTGACGGTCTCTTGACATCAAGATACCTGGTGGCAGAAATCGTTGACCGACCGCCCCGGTGCACGTCCTAGTCTGCAAGACATGACCGAAACCCGAATCCACACTGACGTGGACACCGTCGCTGACACCTACCTCGAAGAATGGGCCGCCCTCGACCCGATGATGGCCACCTACCTGGGCATCCCCGGCCACGACGCCGAACTGCCCGACCTGTCGCCGGACTGGCTGGTCGCGCGCTCCGAGCTGCGCCGGCGCACGCTGGCGTCCCTGGCTGCCGCGGCGCCGACCGACGCCAACGACCGGGTCACGGCAGCCGCGCTGCACGAGACGCTGAGCGTCGAGGAGGCGTTACGCGCCGCCGGCGCCGAGGAGTCCGACCTGAAGAACATCGCCTCTCCCGCGCAGATCATCCGCGACATCTTCGACCTGACTCCCACCGCGACCGCCGAGGAGTGGGCGACCGTGGCCACCCGGCTCGGTGCTGTCCCTAACGCGATGGCCGGCTACCTCGAGTCGCTGCGCCTGGCCGCGTCGCGGGGGGATGTGAGCCCGCGCCGGCAGGTCGAAGCCGTCCTCGCGCAGAGCGCCGACAACGTCGGCCCGGACGGCTTCTTCGCCAAATTCGCCCGCGAGGCCACCGCATCGGATGGCGATGAGCTGCCCGCCGCCTTGCGCGCTGATCTGGAACGCAACGCCGCCGGCGCGGCCCGGGCCTACGACGAGCTGTCGGCCTTCCTGCGCGATGAGCTGATGGCCCAGGCGCCCGCCAAGGACGCGGTCGGGAGCGAGCGCTACGCGCTGTTCTCCCGTGCCCATGTCGGAGCCCAGATCGACCTGGCCGAGACGTATGCATGGGGCCAGGAGGAGCTGGCCCGCATCGTCAAACTGATGGCCGAGACCGCCGAGCAGATCCGCCCAGGCGCCACCGCGCACGAGGCCATGGACCACCTCGATCACGACCCCGAACGCAAGCTCGTCGGCACCGACGCGCTCAAGGCATGGATGCAGGGCAAGTCCGACGCAGCCGTCGCGGCGCTGGCTGACACCCACTTCGACATCCCCGAGCCGATCCGCCGGCTCGAATGCAAGATCGCGCCGACCCAACAGGGCGGCATCTACTACACCGGCCCGAGCGATGACCTGGTCACCCGGCCGG
>JBDTXT010000124.1:0-7302 GCA_040006035.1 Pseudonocardiales bacterium
GTCTTCGTCTTCGCCACCACCGAGCCCGACAAGGTGCTGACGACGATCCGCTCGCGCACCCACCACTACCCGTTCCGGCTGATCCCGCCCGGCGCAATGCGCGCGCACCTCGAGAAGATCTGCACCGCCGAGTCGATCACCGTCGAGCCGGCCGTGCTGCCACTCGTCGTGCGGGCCGGCGGCGGATCGGCCCGCGACTCGCTGTCGATCCTCGACCAGTTGCTCGCCGGAGCCGGCCCCGACGGCGTCACCTACGCGCGGGCGGTCGCGTTGCTCGGCGTCACCGACGGCGCGCTGATCGATGACATGGTTGACGCCCTCGCCGCCGGCGACGCAGCCGCCGTCTACGGCACCATCGACCGCGTCGTCGAGGCCGGCCACGACCCGCGCCGCTTCTCCAGCGACCTGCTCGATCGCTTCCGCGACCTGATCCTGCTCGACGCCGTGCCCGACGCCGCGGCCCGCGGGCTCATCGACGCGCCGCAGGACGCAGCCGCGCACATGAGCGACCAGGCGATGCGCCTCGGCGGCGGCACCGTCACCCGCTACGCGGAGATCGTGCACACGGCGTTGATCGAGATGCGCGGGACGACATCGCCGCGGCTGGTACTCGAATTGCTGTGTGCGCGAATGCAGCTGCCGGACGCCGCGACCGACTCGGCCGCGCTGCTGCAGCGCCTCGAACGGCTGGAGCGGCGCTACACGGCCGCCGGAACATCCGATGCCACGGCCGAGGCCTCAGCTGCGGCCACGCCCAAGACCGCGCCGGGCAAGCCGGCCCCAGCCACGCCGCAGCCTCCCGCAGTCAAGGTTGCGCCGCGGGCCACCGCCCCCAACCCGGCCGCGCCGAAGCCGGCGCCGCAACGAGAGCCGTGGCCCACCGCGCCCGCGAAGCAACCCCCCGAACCGGCCGACGCTGCACCGGCCACCGGGTCGCCACCGCCACCCGCACCCGAAGCCCCGCCCGCAGAGCCGGCCCCGAGTGGCGCTCCCGGCGAGCTGGACGCCGCCGCCCTGCGAAGGCTCTGGCCCGAGGTGCTCGACATCGTCAAGGTGTCCAGCCGCCGCACCCGCGCCCTGCTCGACAACGCCCAGATCACGGCGGCGGTCGGCGACCTCATCACCCTGTCCGCCCCGGCCGCACTGGCCAAGATGCTGGCCGACGAGAGCAACACGTCGGTGCTTCGCACGGCGCTGACCAAGGTCGTCGGCGGCACCTGGCGCATCGACGTCGACGGTTCAGGCAGTACCGGCCCCGCTGCGGTCGAAGCACCCGAGCCTGCGCGGCGCCGCGGCCCCGAGCCCGATCCGCGCGACGACACCGAGATCGAGGCGTCCGGCGAGCGCGCCGCCGTCGTCGACCCCGAAGTCGAGGCGCTGCGACTGCTGCAAGACCAGCTCGGCGCCCGGCCCGTCGACAAGAAGTGACGACGGCGCCGCGGCCCGGACGGTAGGCGAAATCAGTGGCACCTCACCGTCCCAGGAAGGCGAGGATCCCGGCCGCCACCGCCGCCGCCACCTGCGCGCGCCCCGCTGGGGACGACTGCAGTGCGGCGTCGCCGGCATTGCGCATGTTGCCCAGCTCGATGAACGTCGCTGGGACGTCCGCCAGATTCAGCCCGGCCAGATCCGAACGCGGGAAGTAGCCGTTCGAGCCGAGGTAGGTCGACGTACTCAGCCCCGACCCGTTCACCAGCGCGTCGTGCACGGCGACCGTCAGCCGGTGTGACCGCGCCGCGACGTCGGGGCCGGCCGGCGGTCGGCTGTCCTCGCAGATGTGGAAGCCGTGCCCATCGGCGCCCGCGCCGTCGGCGTGGATCGAGATGAAAGCGACGACGCCCGGCTGGTTTCCGATTGCTGAGCGCTGGTCGATGCACGGACCGACCCCGATATCGTCGGGACGGGTCAGCCCGACGCGCACCCCCCGGGCCTGCAGCAGCGCACGAACCCGCATCGTGACGTCCCAGTTGAACGCATGCTCGGGGTAGCCGGCATTGGTGTTTGTGCCCGTGGTGTCGCACGCACGCGTGCCGCCGTAGTGGTCCGACGGCACCGGCTCGTTGATCTCGGGGTGCGAGCCATTGGCGCCGTTGTGCCCAGGGTTGAGCACGATCAACGGCCCGGATCCGGGTGGGAACGACACGGGCGGGAAGGCGACCGGCGGCGGGGACGGTGCGTGAGAGACCGGACGGGTAGACACCGGCGGCGTGACCGCGTGCGTTGGTGTGGGCCGGGTGGTCTTCCTCGGGGTCGGCGCGGTGGCGCTCGTGCTCACCGGTCTGGACGAGCTCGTCGCGGGGGCGGCACTGGGCTTGTTCGAGGACGTGCAGCCCGCGAGTAGCACGCCGAGCGAGGCGGCGAGGAGCACGAGGCGACGCATGCAGCCACCCTCGCATACCCGTCTGGTCAGAACGGACGGCTACCCTGAGACAGGCCGACCCGTCCTGGAATGAAGGAGCACCGCTGTGACCTCGCAAGGCGGTATGCCGGATCTGCAGCAGCTGATGATGCAGGCCCAGAAGATGCAGGCCCAGCTCGAGGCTGCCCAGGACGAGCTGGCCGAGGCCGAGGTCACCGGCACGTCTGGCGGCGGCCTGGTCACGGTCACCATGAAAGGCACCGGCGAGGTCACCGCGCTGTTGATCGACCCCAAGGCCGTCGACCCCGACGACATCGAGACCCTGCAAGACCTGATCATCGCCGCCCTGCGCGACGCCAGCCACTCCGTGGGTGAGCTCGCGGCCGACAAGATGGGCCCCCTCGCGGGCGGCGCAGGACTTGGCGGGCTCGGCCTGCCGGGACTGTGAGCATCCCTTCGTGATGTACGAAGGCGCAGTCCAAGACCTGATCGACGAGCTGGGCCGGCTGCCCGGCGTCGGCCCCAAGAGCGCGCAGCGCATCGCGTTCCACCTGCTCGCGAGCGAACAACTCGACGTCGAGCGACTGGCCTCGACCCTCATCAGGGTCAAGAACGACGTCAAGTTCTGCTCGATCTGCGGCAACGTCTCCGAGTCCGAGCAGTGCCGCATCTGCACCGACTCGCGCCGCGACCTCACGGTGATCTGCGTCGTCGAGGAGCCCAAGGACGTCCTCGCCGTCGAGCGCACCCGCGAGTTCCGCGGCCGCTACCACGTCCTGGGCGGCGCGATCAGCCCGATCGACGGCATCGGCCCCGACGACCTGCGCATCCGAGAACTGCTGGTCCGGCTGCGCGACGGCGTCGTCACCGAGCTGATCCTCGCCATGGACCCCAACCTCGAGGGCGAGGCCACCGCCACCTATCTGGCCCGCATGATCAACCCGATGGGGCTCACGGTCACCCGGCTCGCCAGCGGGTTGCCGGTCGGTGGCGACCTCGAATACGCAGACGAGGTCACGCTCGGGCGCGCCTTCTCAGGCCGCCGCCGGGTCGACTGACGCCGATGGCAGCACCCGCACCACCACCTCGACACCGAGGACTGTTCTGGTCTGCGGTCGTGCTCGCCCTGGCCGCCCTGATCGGCGGCAGCGCCGTCGCATTCGTCACCTACGCCGCCACCGCCGGTGCCGCCGGCGCCGTCCGGGGCTACTTCGCAGCGCTGCAGCGGGCCGACGCACCAGCGGCGCTCGGCTTCGGCGACCTGCCGAGCGGCCCGACCGAGCTGCTGACCTCGAGCGTGCTGCGGGCGCAGCGCACACTCGCCCCGATCCGGCACGTGCAGATCCTCTCGACCGACGAGTCCGGCGACTCCGCAGCCGTCCACGTGCGCTACGAGCTGCACTTCGCGGCGGGGACGCGCGTGGTGAGCGAGGACGTGCCGGTGATCCGCCGCAACGGGTCATGGCACGTGGCCCACACGGCGGCGATCACGCAGCTGCACCTGCAGCAGGCGGCCGACCGCGCCACGATCCTGGGCGGTCGGATCCCCGACGGCGATCTGCTTATCTTCCCCGGAGCCGTCCCGATTAAGTTCGACTCCCCCTACCTGACCCTGAACGCCGCGACGAGCAGCGTCTCGCTCGCGGCGCCGGGCCAGACCGACCTGCGCGTGCAGCTGACCCCCGCCGGCACCGGTGCGGTTCTGGCCGCGACCGAACGGGCGCTGCGTGCCTGCCTCGGCGCGAGCCCACACCCCGACCCACGCTGCCCGCTGCCGGCCAGCCGAGCCGTTCCCGGCACCCTGCGGGCGACGCTCAGCGCTCCCGACGTCAAACGGGCCGCGATCATCAAGCTGGCCGCCTCGTCCACGGGTGTCGTCACGGTGTCGGGGACCCTGAAACTCAAAGGCCGCTACACCCTGCTCGATTTCGAGAACCAGCCGGCGGCCAAGAACGCGGTGGTCTCGCTGCGGCTCACGGCCACGGCCTACGCCGCCGACCCCATCGTCATCGCTTGGGCGGCGGTCCCGTGATGGCTATGGTGCGACGCACGGCAGCGTTGCTCGTCGCAGGCCTGCTGCTGTTGAGCGCTGCCCCGGCAAGCGCGACGCCCGGCCCGCCGGACGCCCCGGAGTACTGGTTCGACACCTGGAACATCGAGCAGCTGTGGCAGAGCGGGGTGCGTGGCCAGGGCATCACGATCGCCGAGGTCGACACGGGCGTGAACGCGAACCTGCCTGAGCTGACGGCCAACGTGCTGCCCGGCAAGGACTTCGGCCACACCGGCGACGGCCGCGTCGACCGCGAGGTAAATCAGTTCGGCCACGGCACTGCGATGGCCTCGATCATGGTGGGGCGCCGGGGGCTGCTCGGCATCTCGGGGTTGGCGCCGTCGGCCAAGCTGCTGCCGATCGCCGTCCCGCTCGCCGGTACGACCAACGCCGCCGCCAACGACCACTTGGCCGAGGCCATCCGGTGGGCGGTCGATCACGGCGGCAGGGTCATCAGCATGTCGCTCGGGGCCACCCGAAGCCCGGACGACGTCTCGGTGCCGTGCCCGGCGGCGGAGCAGGCCGCTGTCTACTACGCAATCAGCAAGGGCGCGGTGCTGCTCGCCGCGGCGGGCAACCACGGTCTGGGCACCAACGCGGTCGAAGAGCCCGGTGTCTGCCTGGGCGTCATCTCGGTCGGCGCGAGCGACCAGACCGGCGCGGTGGCCGACTTCTCTTCGCGGCACCGCTACCTGACGCTCGTCGCGCCGGGCGTCAACATCGCGTCCCTGAGCCGGGTAAGCGGCTCGGCGTACTCCGGCGACGGCACCAGCCAGGCCACCGCTATCGCCTCGGCGGTGGTGGCCCTGGTGTGGTCGAAGTACCCGAAGCTCACCGGTGCGCAGATCGTGACACGGGTGCTCGCCACCCTCGATCAGCACCGCACTCGCCGCGACACCCGCGTCGGCTTCGGCGTCATCAATGCCTACCGCGCGGTGACGGCGCGACTGCCGGTGAGCGCGGCCAACCCGGTGTATACGGCGGCCGCGCCGTTCCTCGACCGCGACCGGGCGTTCGCGAAGGCGGCCAGCGCGGCCACTCCGCCGCGGGCGGCGGCTGACCGCGCGCCGACGGGCAGGTTCTCGATCGGCCACGCGCCGCGCCTGTTCGTTGCGCAGGTGCTCGGCGGGATCGCGGTCGGCGTGCTAGGGCTGCTCGCCCTGATCGCGCTCGTCGTGGCGGCCAGCGTGCGCGAGGGCAGGCGCCGCCACGTTCCCGAAGTCAGCGTGATCGAGCAACTGCTGGCCCTGCGCAACGCCATGCCCACCGCACCGGACGGCTCGGGGCTCTGGCACGACATCACCGCGCGACCGGCGCCATCCGACCCGCGCCGGGACCCGTACGCCCGCTGAGGCACTCGGCGCGCACGGGCGACCGATCAGGAACTACCGCGGCTCGAGCACCTTGTTGGGATCGCTGAGGATGACCGTCCCGGCGATGCGGTCCGGGACGGTACGGCGCGTCGGGTCGGTGAACAGGAAGACGACCGAGACGATGAACCCGATGTAGAGAATGCCGTTGACGATCCCACCGACGACCTGGCGCAGGAACATCTGGCCCCACGTGGCCGCACGTTGGCTCTGCAGGTGATAGGTGCGCAGCCCCATGACCTGCTTGCCCGGCGTCAGGCCCTTGCTCCAGACGATGAGCGACCAGATGAGATAACCGATGAAGAGGGTGACGACCAGGAGCACTACATCCACGAGGTACGTTCCGATGCGCTTGCCGGCCGTGGCCAGCTCGGTTCCCTGGGGGAAGGTCGTCCCGGGCGCGGCGGGATAGCCCGCGGGAGCGTAGCCGCCCTGCCCGGTCGGTGCGGGGTAGCCGCCCTGCGGCGGTGCCGGCGGCGGAGCGGGGTAGCTGCCCGGCTGAGGCTGCTTCTGCAGCGGGTCATACGGCTGGGTCATCGAGATCCTCCTTGGGGCGCCCGGCCCTCAGGGCGCGTCGCGAGGATCCTCGCAGCAGTTGGCCGATCGCACCATGGGAAACGGCTTTCCGAACCGCAATCACACGCGCCCCTCATGGTGAGTGGTGAGTCTCGCGTTGAGTGGTGCGGGCGGCCCGGTTGAGCGCGCTGATGACGCCGCGCAGGGACGCCTGCACGATCGACTCACTGATCCCGACGCCCCACAGCACGCGCTCACCCACCTCGATCTCAAGATAGGCGGCCGCCTCGGCGTCGCGGCCGGCGGTGAGGGCATGTTCGGCGTAGTCCAGCACCCGCACCGCCAGCCCGCCGAGCCCGAGGTCGACGGCCGAGAGCGCCTCGCAGAAGGCCGCAATGGGCCCGTTGCCGAGACCGTTCAGTACGTAGTCCTGGCCGAACGCGCGCACCGAAGTGGTGATCCGCTCGATGCCCTCGTCGCTGCTCGAGCTGAACTTGACCAGGTCGAACGCGCCCGGCGCGAGGTACTCGTTCTCGAAGATCTGCCACATGAGCGGCGCGTCGACCTCGCCGCCCTCACCGTCGGTGTGCGCCTGGATCACATGACTGAACTCGATCTGCAGCCGGCGCGGCAGGTCGAGGTGGTGGTCGGTCTTCATGATGTAGGCGACGCCGCCCTTGCCCGACTGCGAGTTGACCCGGATGACGGCCTCGTAGGAGCGCCCGACGTCCTTGGGGTCGATCGGCAGGTACGGGATCTGCCACTGCATCTGGCCGACCGCCTTGCCCGCCGCTGCAGCCGAACGCTCCAGGTCGTCGAAGCCCTTCTTGATCGCGTCCTGGTGTGAGCCGCTGAAGGACGTGTAGACCAGGTCGCCGGCGTAGGGGTGCCGCTCGTGCACGTCGATACGGTTGCAGTACTCCGCCGTGCGTCGGATCTCGTCGATGTCACTGAAGTCGATCATCGGGTCGATGCCCTGGCTGTACAGGTTCAGCCCCAGCGTCACC
>JBDTXT010000125.1:0-7301 GCA_040006035.1 Pseudonocardiales bacterium
AACCCGCAACCTACGGATTAAAAGTCCGCAGCTCTGCCAATTGAGCTAGAGGCCCAAAGGGGAACGCGAACGCGGCCGGTGCCCCTCGTAGAGCAGTCTCTCAGACCGCGCGATCGCGTGCCGGCAGTAGCCGCTCGGCGCTGGTCCTCGGTCCAGCCGGTGTTGGACAGCGGAACCGTCTCGTTCGCCGCGTACCTCCCCTGGTCGATTGGTGTCGCTCTATTCGCTCAGCCAATCGTGGCCGATGCGCTCGCCGATGCGTTCGAGCAGCGGCCCGGCGTCGGTCATGCTGCGCGCCAAGTTCGGCTCCAGCTCGGCCAGCGTGTACGTGGCCGCGAAGCCGGCGTCGCACAGGTCGCGCGCTGAAAGGGTCGTTACGCCGGCCACGGCGACAGTGGTCACGCCCCGAGTGGCTGCGGCCCGGGCCACGCCCACTGGAGCTTTGCCGCGCAGGCTCTGCTGGTCCAACGATCCTTCGCCGGTCAGCACCAACCGGGCTCCGGAGAGCAACTGCGCGAAACCGGTCATCTCCAGCAGCAACTCGATCCCCGGCCGCGCACTCGCGCCCAGGCCGGCCATCGCCGCGAAGCCGACGCCGCCCGCCGCACCCGCGCCCGGCTCGGCCGAATAATCCCGGCCGGTGGCCGCCGCGACCAGGCCGGCCCAGTGCCGCAGCCCTTCGGCCAGCAGGCTGACCTGGTCGGTGGTGGCGCCCTTCTGTGGCCCGAAGACCTGCGCCGCGCCGTCCGGACCCAGCAGCGGGTTGTCGACGTCGCTGGCGATGATGAACTCGGTGTGGTGAATCCGCGGATCGAGTCCGCTGAAGTCGATGCTCTGCAGATTGCGCAGCGCCCCACCACCGCGCCCTGACCCGCTGCCGTCGCGGTAGCTCAGCCGCGCACCGAGCGCCTCGAGCATCCCGGCGCCGCCATCGGTGCTAGCGCTGCCGCCCACCCCCAGGATGATCGTCGCACTGCCGGCGTCCAACGCGCAGCGGATGAGTTCGCCGGTGCCGAAGCTGCTGGCGCGCAGCGGTTCGGCGGACGTCAGCCGGTGCAGGCCGGATGCCTGCGCCATCTCGACCACGGCAGTGTCGGCCCGTACCGCAATCGCCGCGTCGACCGCAGCTCCGAGCGGATCGGCGGCCCGGACGGCGACCCGGGCGAACCCGCCGGCCACCGCTGCCTCCACCGTCCCGTCGCCCCCGTCGGCGACCGGCGCAACGTGGATCTCGAGGCCGGGGACGGCGCGCCGCAGGCCGGCGCCCAGATGAGCTGCCACCGCGGCTGCGGGCAGCGATCGCTTGAATTTGTCGGGAGCGACGACGACGTGACCGGCCACGGGTCTCGATCTGCTCAGTTGTGCAGCCGGATCAGCACCGGGCCGGTTGCCATGACCACGACGCTATACCGAAGAGGTGCAGGCAGCGGTCCTGGCCGTTGTTGGTCAGAATGAGCCGCATGAGCTCCCCCGAGTTGCCGATGATCCGATACGGCGAAGCTGCGCTGGTAGACGTCATGCCGTCGGCGCTGGCCGCGCTCGGGGTGGCGAACGAGCCGAACCCGCTCGAGGTGGCCGAAACTCCCCGGATCGTCGTACTGCTCGTCGACGGGTTGGGCTGGCCGCGACTCATCCGCAACGCTGCGGCGGCGCCGTTCCTGAACTCGCTGACCGGCCGTTCGCTGACGGCCGGATTCCCGACCACAACGGTGAGCAGCCTGGCCTCGCTGGGCACCGGCCTGACCACCGGGCAGCACGGACTCACCGGATACACCTCGTACCTGCCCGAGGTCGAGACCACGATCAACTGGCTGTCGTGGCGTCCTGCTGCGGGTGGTGACTCGCTGATCAACGTGGTGGTTCCCGAGGTCCTGCAGCCGCACCGCACAGTGTTCGAAAGAGCCGAGGCCGCCGGGGTCGCGGTAACGATCGCGACAGGGGCGGGTTTCGGCGGCAGCGGCCTGACCCGCGCGGTGCTGCGCGGAGGTCGCTTCGACGGGACGGTGTCCGGCGGCGATCTCATCAGCCGGGTTGCCGACGCGAGCCGAATCGGCAACCGCAGCCTGGTGTACGGGTACGTCAGCGAGATGGACCTGGTCGGGCATGTGCGCGGCCCCGACTCCGACGCGTGGCTGGCGCAACTCACCCTGCTCGACCGCTACGTCGAGCAGTTCGCCGCCGCTTTGCCCGCGGACGCGACATTGCTGATCACCGCCGATCACGGGATGACGACCGTGCCGGAGGCGGACAAGGTCGACTACGACGAGGCGGATAGCCTGCGCGACGGCGTGCACGCCCTGGCCGGCGAGCCCCGGGCGAGGTACGTACACGCGTGCCCTGGTGCGCAGGCCGACGTGTTCGCCGCCTGGCACGAACAATTGGCCGATCGGATGTGGGTGCTCAGCCGGGACGACGCGATCACGGCCGGCCTGTTCGGTCCAACGGTCTCGGCAGCGTGCAGGGAGCGGATCGGTGACGTGGTGGCGATCTCGCGCGGCGCGACGGCGGTGGTCCGTCGCCGTGCGGAGTCCCGGTCGTCGGCCCTGCCGGGTCAGCACGGCGCGCTGACCGACGACGACCTGCTGGTCCCGCTGCTGCGGGCCGGGCGAACCTGAGCCCACGACTGGCATTGGCCATACGCTGGGCGGATGCCCGGACCAGAGCGCGAGCAGTACGTGCGGGACGAGAGCGATGCCGCGCGCATCGACCGCAACTACAGCGAGCAGCTCCAGGAGCTGCGGGTCGCGCAGGCGGGTGTGCAGATCCTGTTCGCGTTTCTGCTGGGCATCGCGTTTCAGCAACGCTTCAAGGAGATCAGCGACTTCCAGCGTGACGTCTACCTCGGCACGCTGATCTGCGCGGCACTCGCGACCGCACTGTTCATCTCGCCGGTGGCCGTGCACCGGGTCATGTTCCGCCGCCACCTGAAGGACGAACTGGTCGACTTCACCGGACGGGTAGCGGTGGTCGGTCTGGTGTTCCTCGCGCTGGCCATGCTCGGTGCGCTGCTGCTCATCGTCGACCTGGTTGTCGGCCCCATTTCGGCGGGGATAGCGACCGGCGTCATAGCCGTGGTCTTCATCTACCTCTGGTACGTCTTGCCGGTTAGGTGGCGCAACCGCACGTGGGAGAGGCCGGACCGGCAGCCGAAATGAACTGGGCAGCCGGTCCACCCGTCTGGCTCAGCCCTGCTTGTTACCCAGCGCGACGAGCACGCCGGCCAGCGCGAAGTACTTGTTGCTGCCGAGATCGGCAACCGTCTTGATGTTGAAGGATTCGGCGAGTATCGCGTCGTGCTTCTCGGTGAGACCGGCCAGTGCCGACGGGGGCGCGCTGAGGAGCTCGTTCAGTGACTTGTTCTCGTAGGCCTTGTCCAGGCCCTTCTCGAGGTTTACGAACGCTGACATGTTCAGGTTCTCCCTTCATTCGGTGATCGTGCGGTCATCACCATCATCTCCACGGCTGCTCCGGCCATAACAGCCAGGCAGAGTAGCGTCGCCAGCCGTGCCCGTCCTGCTCGCCGACCTGACCACGCTTCGTCTCGGCGGCCCTGTCGGACGGCTCGTCACCGCGTCGTCACCTGACGAACTCGTCGATGCCGTTCGGTCCTGCGATACGGCCGGTGAGGCCGCCCTCATCGTCGGTGGCGGCAGCAATCTGGTCGGCGCTGACGACGGCTGGCCGGGTGCAGCGATCCTGGTGCGCACCTCGGGCATCGACTCGACCGAGCAGGACGGTGGGTATGTCGCGGTGACCGTCCAGGCTGGCGTGGAATGGGACGCGTTCGTCGCGCACACCGTCAATCAGGGCTGGTCCGGGCTCGCCTCGATGTCCGGCATCCCCGGGCGCAGTGGCGCGACGCCCATCCAGAACGTGGGCGCCTACGGCAGCGAGGTCGCCGACTTCATCAGCACCGTGACCGTCCTCGATCGGGGCAGCGGACTGGTCGAGGCGTGGCCGCCCGAGCGCTGCGGCTTCGGCTTTCGGACCAGCGTGTTCAAGCACACCGACCGCTACGTCGTGCTCGATGTGACGTTCGCGCTGCGCAATTCACCGGACGGGGTACCGGTGCGTTACCTCGAACTGGCCAGGCGCCTCGGCGTCGACCCTGGCGGCATCGCGCCCTCGCTGCGAGTACGCGACGTGGTGCTCGGCCTGCGACGCAGCAAGGGGATGCTGCTCGATCCGGACGATCACGACACGTGGAGTGTCGGCTCGTTCTTCGTCAACCCGTTCGTCGCGCCGAACGACGCGCCCGCCGACTGCCCGCACTGGGTTGTCGACGGCAGGGTCAAGCTGTCGGCGGCGTGGCTCATCGAGAACGCCGGTTTCGCCAAGGGATTCGGGCTGGACCGCGGCCGGGGCACGGTCGCCCTGTCGAGCAAGCACACCCTGGCGCTGACCAACCGCGGCGGCGCCACGACCGCGGAACTGCTCGAGCTGGCCCGCGAGATCCGCGCCGGCGTCGAGGCGAAGTTCGCGGTTCGACTTCGGCCGGAGGCACACTTTGCCGGCGTCGAGTTCTAGGTGAACCGCGGCGGCAGCTGGCCCGGGATTGGCGTTAGATAGCCAACATGACCTACCCGCAGCCCCCGGACCAGCCGCAGTACGGGCAGCCAGTCACGGGCTACGGCTACCCGGTGAGCACCAAACAGCGGCGACGCACCGAGCCCCTGATCGGCTGGCTGCTGCTTGGCGCAGGGGTGTTGCTGGTGATCGCGGGCCCGATGCCGTGGGCGACCGTGCTCGACGTCTCGGTCGCGGGCACCGTCGGCGGCGGCAAGGTCACCCTCTTCTTCGGTCTGGTGATCGCCGCCTTCGGCCTCGTGATCGGCCTGCGCCACGGACTGCTCGGGTTCTCGATCACTGCCTGCGTGCTCGCCGCGTTGGCGGTGCTCATCGCACTCGCCAACATGGCCAACATCAAGAGCCTCACCAATGATCAGCAAGCGGTGTTGCTGGGCAACACCGTGTCGATCGGTATCGGGTTGTGGCTGACCTTGGTGGCTTCACTCGCGGCGCTCACCCTGTCGATCCTCGGGATCATGCGCCGTCCGGCGCAGACCACCTAGTGCGACACTAGGGCTTGCGCGCCACCTTGTGCGGGGCAGCCTGGGCGAGTGGCTTGACCACCAGCAGGTCGATGTTGACGTGGGCCGGACGCGTGACGACGAAGGCGATGCAGTCGGCAATGTCTTCTGCGGTAAGGGGATTCTCCACGCCCGTATAGACGCGGGAGGCGGCCTCGGCGGCGCCGCGCAGGCGCACCAGCGAAAACTCCTCGGTGTGCACCATGCCCGGCGCCACCTCGGTGACGCGGATCGGCCGTCCGTTCAGTTCCAGCCGCAGTGTCTCGACGAGAGCCGTGGCGCCGTGTTTGGCGGCGGTGTAGCCGGCGCCGCCTTCGTAGACCAGGTGACCGGCGATCGAGCCGGTCACCACGACGTGCCCGCCGGTGCCGCGCTCGAGTGCCGGCAGGAGCGCCTGGGTCACGCGCAGCACGCCGAGCACGTTCGTGTCGAACATCGCCTGCCAGTCGGCGGGGTCGGACTTCTCGATCGGCTCGATTCCGAGGGCGCCGCCCGCGTTGTTCACCAGCACCGCGATGTCGTCCAAGGAGGCGGCCAACTCGGCCACGGAGTCCGGCGAGGTGACGTCAAGGGTGACCGCCCGGATGCCGGGTGTCGCGGCCGCGAGGTCGTCGAGGCGTTCGCGCCGTCGCGCCGCGGCCACCACCTCGTACCCCTCAGCGGCCAGTCGGCGGGCCGTAGCTGCACCGATGCCGCTGCTCGCCCCGGTAACTACGGCGATTGGACTACTCATCCCACAGATTCTGCTGGGTCAACGGATTCGGGCATGATCAGGGGTAGGCCGGTGTTGTACACGTGACACCAGACGGCGAGAGGAGTGGCGCGTGCACAGCATTGGCCGCGCCGCCCTGCCCAGGCGCGTGGCAATGCTCAGCGTGCACACTTCGCCCTTAGACGCCCCAGGCGGCGGCGACGCGGGCGGAATGAATGTCTACGTCGTCGAGACGGCCACCCGCCTGGCCGACGCCGGAGTGGCCGTCGAGATCTTCACCCGGGCCACCTCCAGCGACCAGCCCGCCGCCGTCGAGATGCACCCCGGCGTGCTCGTCCGCCACGTCACCGCCGGCCCGTACGAGGGGTTGTCCAAGGATGACCTGCCCGCCCAGCTGTGCGCCTTCACGGCCGGCGTGATGCGCACCGAGGCGATTCACGAGCCCGGCTGGTACGACGTCATCCACTCGCACTACTGGCTGTCGGGACAGGTCGGCTGGCTGGCTCGCGAGCGCTGGGGCGTGCCGCTCGTGCACTCCGCGCACACCCTGGCCAAGGTCAAGAACGCACTGCTGGCCGACGGCGACGTGCCCGAGCCGATGGCCCGCGTGATCGGCGAGGAGCAGGTGGTCGCCGAGGCCGACCGGCTCATCGCCTCGACCTGCGACGAGGCCGCCGACCTCATCGGCCTGTATGGCGCTGCCCCCGACAAGGTCCGCACGATTGCGCCCGGCGTCGACCTGGACGCCTTCGCGCCCGGCTCGCGGCTGGCGGCGCGGCACCGGCTGGGGCTGCGCGCCGATTCTCCGGTATTGCTCTTCGTCGGCCGGATCCAGCCGTTGAAGGCACCGGACCTGCTGCTCCGCGCTGCCGCATTGTTGCGCGACGACCCGTCGTTGCCTGCGTCGCCGCAGATCGTCATCCTGGGTGCACCGAGCGGCACCGGGCTCGCGCAGCCCGACTGGCTGGGCGGCATCGCGGGCTCCCTCGGCCTGGACGACTCCGTCCGGATCGTCGCGCCGGTGTCACGGGCGACGGTCGCCGACTACTACCGCGCCGCTGATCTCACGGTGGTGCCCAGCTACAACGAGTCCTTCGGCTTGGTCGCCCTCGAATCACAGGCCTGCGGGACGCCGGTCGTGGCAGCGTCGGTTGGGGGTCTGCCCACCGCGGTGGCCGACGGCGTTTCTGGCGTCCTCGTCGACGGCCACGACCCCGAGCTATGGGCCAAGGTGCTCGGCGACCTGCTGCGCACGCCGAAGGCCTTGGCCCAGGTGGCGGCCGGCGCACGCGCTCACGCCGAGAAGTTCTCCTGGCAACGCACCGTCGACGGGCTGCTGATCGCCTACCAAGAGGCCGTCGACGAGATCGCGGGGGCCACCTCGGCGGTCGTCGGTAGATGACGACGGCCGACGTCATCGAGACGGCTCTGCGCGAGCAAGGAATCGAGTTCGAGCGGGTCGCGCCGGAGACGTTCGTGGTCGCGCTGCCGGGCGAGAA
>JBDTXT010000126.1:0-7285 GCA_040006035.1 Pseudonocardiales bacterium
GCGATCGCGCCGCAACCAAGGCCGATGAGCCATCGAGCGAGAGCGTGGCCTTCGCGCACATCCTGCGCGGCGTGCACTGGTGAATCCCGACCGCGGCGTGCAGTTGACTCGCCCGGCGAGTGAAGTCCCCCCCGCGTCCGCGACGCGGCGGGTCGGGATCATGGGCGGCACCTTCGACCCCATTCACCATGGGCACCTCGTCGCCGCCTCGGAGGTTTCGGCCCTGTTCGAGCTGGACGAGGTGATCTTCGTCCCGACCGGCGAGTCGTGGCAGAAGTTGAGCCGCCGGGTCAGCCCGGCTGAGCACCGCTATCTGATGGCGGTGATCGCCACTGCGTCCAACCCCCGGTTCTGGGTCAGTCGCGTCGACATCGACCGCGAGGGGCCGACCTACACCGTCGACACGATCCGCGACATCGCGGGCCAACGGCCCGGCGCCGACATCTACTTCATCACCGGTGCCGACGCGCTGGCCCAGATCCTGTCCTGGGAGCGGGCTGAGGAGGCGCTCAAGCTGGCGCACTTCATCGGCGTCACCCGTCCCGGCTACGAGCTCTCCGACGCACATCTGCCGATCGACTCGGTCACGCTGCTCGATGTCCCGGCCATGGCGATCTCGTCGAGCGACTGCCGGGCGCGCGTCCAGCAGGGCAAGCCGGTGTGGTACCTGGTACCCGACGGGGTGGTCCAGTACATCTACAAGCACAACCTCTACCGCAGCGCCCCGTAAGCTCGGTGGTCGTGACCGCAACCGATACCGCCCGAGACCTCGCGCTCGTCGCGGGACATGCCGCCAGCAACAAGCTCGCGACGGATGTCGTGCTCATCGACGTCAGTGACCGGCTGGCCCTCACCGATGTATTCGTGATCGCTACCGGCAACAACGAACGACAGGTCGAGGCGATCGTCGACGAGGTCGAGGAGAAGTTGCGCGAGGCCGGGGTCAAGCCGCTTCGACGCGAGGGGCGCCGCGACGGCCGCTGGGTGCTGCTGGATTACGCCGAGATCGTCGTGCACGTCCAGCACGCCGAGGAGCGCGTCTTCTACGCGCTCGAGCGCCTCTGGAAGGACTGCCCATTCATCCCCTTCAGCGACACTGGCCAGCCCTCGACGGGCACCCAGAAGTAGATGACCACCACGCGATGAGCTCCCCCACAAGTGGGGGCACCCCCAGCGCGAAGAGCCTCGCCGCGCCGAAGGCGCGAGTGGACCGAGTGTCCGCCCGAGCTCGCGAGTGGCGGGCCGCGAGGTACACGCCCGAGGAAATGAAATGAATTGAACATGCGCGTGTTCCTGCTCAGGCACGGGCGCACCGCGTGGAATGCCGAACGACGCTTCCAGGGGCAGGCCGACCCGCCACTGGACGACGTCGGCCGGGCCCAGGCCTACGAAGTTGCCGCCCTGATCGCTGCCCTGGCCCCGGACGTCCTGGTCAGCTCCGACGCGATGCGCGGCGTGCAGACGGCCGAGCCGATCGCCGAGATAACCGGGCTGGAAATCATCGCCGACGCCCGATTGCGGGAGCGCTCCCTGGGACACTGGGAGGGGCTGACCCGCGACGAGGTGGCCCAGCGCTTTCCCGACGAGTACACCGACTGGATCGCCGGGCGCGACGTCAGCCGGCGCGGCGGCGAGACGCGTGAGCAGGTCGCGTCCCGGGCGCTGGCTGCGTTCCAGGAGTTGCCTGACGCGGCCACCGCCGTGGTCGTCACCCACAGCGCGACGGCGATGGCCCTGTGCTCGGCGCTGCTCGGGATGCGCCAGGAGGTGCACGTCCTCGGGCCGCTGGCGAATTGTCACTGGTCCGAACTGTGGGTCGAGCATCATGACGGCTCGGGGCCGCTGTGGCGGCTGCGGGCCCACAATATCGGGGCTCCGGGCGTCGTCGCCCCGCTGCCGATGCGGCTGGCGGGCGGCGCGGACGACGCACCGGACGCAGACGCATAACAGACAAACCGCGTGTTCGCTGAGCGCTCGGGGCGCCACGGCGCTAGAATCGCACGGTGAGCAACTGCGGACACCTGCTCCTTACCGGGCCGCGCTGACTGGATTTCACGCCAGCGCGGCTGAGCCTCTGCGATCGCGCAGGGGCTCTTCTGTTTGTCCGGGACCGACCTTTCGCAAGCAGCGTGAGACGCCGAGGGAGCAGTACAGAATGAACGCCACCGAAGACGCGGCCGCGGTCTCCGACCCGACGCCGGATGGCCCGCAGGCCGAGAGTCCGCCTGCCGCCGCAGCCCTGGAAGGCGCATCCGCGTCGCCGAGTGACATCCCGCCGCACCGCTACACCGCTGAACTGGCCGACGTGATCGAGGTGACCTGGCAGGACCGCTGGGAGCAGGAAGGCACGTTCCACGCACCCAATCCCACCGGTGAGCTGGCCGAGGGATTCGACCGGGTCGCGATCGGCCCGCACGCCTACATCCTGGACATGTTCCCCTATCCCTCCGGCGCGGGGTTGCACGTCGGGCACCCGCTCGGCTACATCGGCACCGACGTCTATGCGCGCTACCTGCGCATGCGCGGCGACAACGTTTTGCACACCATGGGCTACGACGCCTTCGGCCTGCCGGCCGAGCAGTACGCGGTGCAGACCGGGCAGCACCCGGCCATCACTACCTACGCCAACATCGACGTGTACAACACGCAGCTGCGCCGACTGGGCATGGGCTACGACATGCGCCGCACGCTGGCCACGGCCGACCCCGAGTACTACCGCTGGACCCAGTGGATCTTCCTGCAGATCTTCAACTCCTGGTACGACACGGCGATGAACCGAGCGCGTCCGATCCAGGACCTGATCGACGAACTGTCAGCGGGCGCGCGCGAGCCGGCCGAGGGCACTACCCCGGACTCACGTGCGTGGTCGGAGTTGAGCGGCGTCGAGAAGCGCCAGGTGATCGATAATCACCGGCTGGCCTACCGCTCCGAGTCGCTGGTCAACTGGTGTCCGGGGCTGGGGACCGTGCTGGCCAACGAGGAGGTTACGGCGGATGGCCGAAGTGAACGCGGCAACTTCCCGGTATTTCGCAAGCCGTTGCCCCAGTGGAACCTGCGGATCACCGCATACGCCGACCGGCTGATCGACGACCTGGAGTTCATCGACTGGCCCGAGAAGGTGCGCACAATGCAGCGCAACTGGATCGGCCGCTCGACCGGAGCGCACCTCGACTTCCCCTCCGGCACGGCGTCGATCTCGGTGTTCACCACCCGGCCCGACACTGTCTTCGGCGCGACGTACATGGTGCTGTCGCCGGAACACCCGTTGATCGACAAGCTGGTGCCGGCGTCATGGCCGGACGGCACGCGGCAATCCTGGACCGGTTCGCACGCAACCCCAGGACTGGCCGTTGCCGCGTACCGGTCATTCGCCGCGGCCAAGTCCGAGCAGGACCGGCAAGCCGAAGGTCGGGCGAAGACCGGCGTCTTTACCGGCGCGTTCGCCACGAATCCCGTTACCGGCGTGCACATTCCGGTCTTCACCGCCGACTACGTCCTGATGGGCTACGGCACCGGTGCGATCATGGCGGTTCCGGGGCAGGACGACCGTGACTGGGAGTTCGCCGAGCTGTTCGACCTGCCGATCGTGCGCACGGTGCAACCGACTGACGGTTTCGACGGCAAGGCGTTCACCGGTGAGGGCGCCGCGATCAATTCCTCCGTCGACGGCCTGAGCCTGGACGGCATGGGCGTGACCGAGGCCAAGGCCACCATCATCGACTGGCTGGAGAACAACGACTCCGGCCGCGGCTCGACGACCTACCGCCTGCGCGACTGGCTGTTCAGCCGCCAGCGGTACTGGGGCGAGCCGTTCCCGATCGTCTATGACGAGACCGGGCTGCCGATCGCCCTGCCCGATTCGATGCTGCCGGTGCAGCTGCCCGAGACCGACGATTTTTCGCCCAAGTCCTACCCCCCCGACGACGTCGACTCCGAGCCCGAGCCGCCGTTGGGTCGGCTGACCGACTGGGTGAGCGTCGAGCTGGACCTGGGTGACGGACCGCGCACCTATCGTCGCGAGACGAACACCATGCCGAACTGGGCCGGCTCGTGCTGGTACGAGCTGCGTTACCTGGACCCGCACAACGAGGAGCGCTTCGTCGACCCGGCGATCGAGCACTACTGGATGGGCCCGAACGCCGAGCGTCCGCTGGGCGGCGTCGAGCTGTACGTCGGCGGGGTCGAGCACGCGGTGCTGCACTTGCTGTACGCACGGTTCTGGCACAAGGTGCTGCACGACCTGGGTTACCTGTCCAGCTCTGAGCCGTTCCACCGCCTGGTCAACCAGGGCATGCTGCAGTTGCCGGCCTATGCCAACGAGGACGGTTTCTACGTCGAGGCGAGTGACGTGGTCGAGCGTGACGGGCAATTCTTCTTCGGCGACGTCCAGGTCAGCCAGGAGTTCGGCAAGATCGGCAAGAGCTTGAAGAACGTGGTCACGCCCGATGACTACATCACCAGATTCGGTGCGGACACCTTCCGACTGTTCGAGATGTTCAGCGGGCCGTTGGAACAGTCGCGACCGTGGGATGCGAAGGCCATCGTCGGCCCGTACCGGCTGCTGCAGCGCATCTGGCGCACGGTCGTAGACGAAGAGACCGGTGCCGTCCACGTCTCCGACGACGGCATACCAGACGAGCTGAATCGCCTGTTGCACAAGACGATTGCGGCTGTACGCGACGGGATGGAGTCGCTGCGTTTCAACACCTCGATCGCCCGGATCACCGAACTGAACAACGCGATAACCCAGGCCTATCCGGACGGTGGCGCGCCACGGGCGCTGGCTGAGCCGCTGGTGCTGATGCTCTCGCCGCTGGCCCCGCACGCGGCCGAGGAGCTGTGGTCGAGGTTGGGGCACAAGTCCTCGCTGGCGTGGGTGAAATTCCCGGTCGCCGACGAGGCGCTGCTGGTCGACGCGACGATCGAGGTGCCGGTGCAGGTCAACGGCAAGGTGCGAGCGGTCATCAAGGTGGCAGCCGAGTCCGACGCCGCTTCGCTGGAGGCGGCCGCACGCGAGGACGCGAAGGTGGTTGCCGCATTGGCTGGACGTGAGACCCGACGCGTCATCGCGGTGCCGGGCCGCCTCGTGAACTTCGTCGTCTAGTGACTAAGAGCGCACAGCGGGTCGCGATCGTCACGGATTCAACAGCGTACTTTCCCGACGGTGCAGTGGACTCGTTGAACGTTCGGGTCGTCCCGCTCCGGGTCACGATCGGGACCCATACGGCCACCGACGGTGTGGATGTCACCGCCTCCGACGTCGCGATCGCGCTGCGGGCCAAGGTGTCGGTGACAACGTCGCGGCCGTCGCCGGCCCAGTTCGCAGAGGTGTACCAGTCCTGCCTCGACGCCGGCGCGCAACGCGTCGTGTCGGTTCACCTCGCGGCAGCGTTGTCGGGGACCTGGGAATCCGCGGCGCTGGCAGCGCAGGACTTCGAACACGGCGTGGTGCGGGTCGTCGACTCGCGTTCCACCGCGATGGCCCTGGGCTACGCGGTGATGGCGGCGGCGCAACGGGCCGCGCAGGGGGCGTCGGCGGCTGAGGTGCAGGGCACCGCCACCGAAACGGTCGACCGCACCCGCACGCTGTTCTACGTCGACACCCTCGAGTACCTGCGTCGCGGCGGCCGGATCGGCACGGCCGCAGCGCTACTGGCCACCTCCTTGTCGGTCAAGCCGCTGCTGCAGATGGTCGAGGGGCGCATCGTGCCGCTGGAGAAGGTGCGCACGTCGACGAAGGCGATCGCCCGGCTGGTGCAGTTGACAGCGCAGGGTGCGGGCGACGGGCCGGTCGACGCGGCCGTGCACCACCTCGCGGCCGCCGCCCGCGCGGAGCAGGTTGCCACTGCCTTGCGTGCCGCGATCCCGCAGCTCGGGGAATTGCACATTGCCGAGTTGGGGCCGGTTGTCGGCGCCCACCTGGGCCCGGGCGGCATCGGCACGGTGGTCGTCCGTCGCTGAGCACGCGCTGGTGAGACCCGCACCGGGTCGTCATCGCTCCGCAATGATCTACTCGTGGTCATGAGCACAGACTTTCGTCCCCTTCACCGCCGGGCGCTCGACGTAGCCGGTGGCGTCGTGGCCCGGGTGCAGGCCGTCGACCTGGTTCGCCCGAGTCCGTGCCTGGGCTGGGACCTCGGCGCGTTGCTCGGGCATGCGATCGGCCAGAATTACGGCTTCGCGCAGGCCGTCGAGGCACCCGACGCGCCGCTCAGTGCGTACGCCCCGCGGCCGGTCACGGCCGATGAACTGACGCGCGCGTGGCAGGCATCAGCCGACCGGCTGGCTACGGCCTTCGCTGCCGCACCCCTGGACCGCGAGGTGCTGCTCGTCGAGATCAGCCCTGAGGTCCGCTTTCCGGTCGCCACGGTCGTCGGTTTCCATCTGCTCGACACCGTCGTGCACACCTGGGACATCGCGACTGCACTGGGCGAGGAGTTCCGCCCAGACGACGAACTCGTCGCGGCGACCTTCGGGCAGGCGCAGCGCGTGCCAGGCGGCGAGGCCCGCGAACGTCCGGGCGCCGCCTTCGCACCGATTGTCGATGTCGAGACTGCCGACGACTGGAATTGCGCGCTGGCTCTGCTCGGGCGGCGATAACTGCGCGCGTCGATGCCATGCGGCCCGCCGGCCGTGATGGTGGCGACGTCGTGACCGGCAATTACAAGCACGACAACGAGGGCACGGCCCAGAACCACCCGCGCAACCGCCGCAGGTGAGGTTGGCGCCTCAGGTGGCTGGCGTGTTCACCGGCAGCAGGTCGCGCTCGGCGAAGACACGCTTGGCCACGAAGATCGCGTTGAGCGCCTTGGGGAATCCGCAGTACACCGCAGCATGGGTGAGCGCCTCCACGACCTCGACAGGTGTCAGGCCGACGTTGAGTGAGGCGTTGATGTGTACTTCCAGTTGGGGCTCGCAGCCACCGAGAGCCGTGAGCATGCCGAGAGTGACGAGTTGACGCTGCTGGGGCGCGAGTCCGGGGCGGGCGTAGACATCGCCGAAGCCGTAAGCGACGACGTGGTGAGCCAGCGCCGGTGCGATGTCGGCCAATGCGTCAACCACCCGCTGGCCGCCCTCGCCGTCGACAACTGCCAGGACTTGCGCCCCGCGGTCATAACGCGCCTGCTCGACCTCGGGGTCGAGCGGGTGCTGCGCGGCGGTGGGGTCGGCCGGGTCGGGTGTCATGGCTGATCCTTTGTGGCCTGCTGATCGAGCACGGCCTGGTTGTGGGTGATCTTGGACTCGAACGCGAGCAGGTGGGCAAAGGCGCAGCAGAAAAGGCGGG
>JBDTXT010000127.1:0-7279 GCA_040006035.1 Pseudonocardiales bacterium
CCGTGCCGTCAGCGGCGGCCTCACCACACGCGTCGAAGATGCCGATGGCCGACGAACGAGCCGCCTCCGCCAAGGTGATCAGCTCGGAGAGTTGCACGATCAGCTCGCCGCTCGCGCAACTCGTCGCCTCACCGACCGCGTAGTCGCGCAGCGCGTCGATCATCGACTGCAGGTCCACGCGACCACCCCCCTCTGTGCAGGACGACACTTGCCAGAACCATTGCTGCGTAAGGGGGAAGTGCCTTCGCAACACCACAGACGCTACCCGGTGCCACCGACAGAACGTCGGCCGTAAGCCGATCTGTGTACAACTACCGCAAACAATTTTCCGGTCGCATCGCGAGACGGATTTCCGGCGTCACCGCCGACGCGGGACAATCCTCAACGCCGACTGTTTCGACCAACTGGAGTACCCGCGATGACCGAGTTCCGCATCGAGACCGACTCCATGGGTGAGGTTCGCGTCCCAGCCACCGCCAAGTGGCGGGCGCAGACGCAGCGGGCGGTCGAGAACTTTCCGGTCTCCGGCCTGCGGATCGAGCCGGAACTGATCGCGGCCCTCGCTGCCATCAAGGGCACCGCGGCGCTGGTCAACGCCGAGATCGGCGTCGTACCCGACATCATCGCCAAGGCCATCGCCGCCGCTGCGCAGCAGGTCGCCGACGGTCAGTGGGACGAGCAGTTCCCCATCGACGTCTACCAGACAGGTTCTGGCACCAGCTCCAACATGAATGCGAACGAGGTCCTCGCCACCCTGGCCTCGGAATCCCTGGGTGCTCCGGTGCACCCCAACGACCACGTCAACGTGAGCCAGTCGTCCAACGACGTCTTCCCCAGCGCCATCCACATCGCGGCGTGCCGGTCGATCGTGCGATCACTGATCCCCGCCCTGGATCACCTGGCACAAGCGTTGGCGCGCAAGGCGGAAGAGTACGTCGATGTGGTGAAGTCCGGCCGCACCCACCTCATGGACGCCACGCCTGTGACACTCGGCCAGGAGTTCGGTGGCTACGCGGCCGCGGTGCGGATGGGCATCGAGCGCCTCGAATCCGCACTCCCCCGGATCGGCGAACTGCCGCTCGGTGGCACCGCCGTCGGCACCGGCATCAACGCGCCGGCGGGCTTCGCCGGCAAGGTCATCGCGACGCTCGCAGAATCCCTGCAGCTTCCGCTCACTGAGGCGCGCGACCACTTCGAGGCGCAGGCCAGCCGGGACGCGCTCGTGGAGGCATCCGGCGTCGTACGCGTCATCGCGATCTCGCTCTACAAGATTGCCAACGATCTGCGCTGGATGTCGTCGGGGCCGCGAACCGGGTTGATGGAGATTCGGCTGCCGGACCTGCAGCCGGGGTCCAGCATCATGCCGGGCAAGGTGAATCCGGTCCTTCCGGAGGCCGTCTGCCAGGTGGTCGCGCAGGTGATCGGCAACGACGCGGCCGTGGCGTTCGGTGGTAGCGCAGGTAACTTCGAACTCAACGTGATGCTGCCAGTGATCGGGCGCAATCTGCTCGAGTCGATCAGACTGATCGCCAGCATCAGCAGGCTCTTCGCCGACCGGTGCATCGACGGCATCGAAGCGGACGTCAATCGGTGCCGGCACTACGCCGAGAGCTCGCCGTCGATCGTCACGCCGCTGAACAAGTACATCGGCTACGACGAAGCGGCCGCGGTCGCCAAGCAGAGCCTGAAGGAACTGAAGACGATCCGCGAGGTAGTCCTCGAGCGCGGCTACATCGAGGCAGGAAAACTGACGGAGGCCCAGCTCGACGAGGCACTGGACGTGCTCTCAATGACGAGGCCGGCGCAGTAGTCAGGCCTCAGTCGAGGTAGTACGCGGTCCCGAGCGTGGCGGCGTCCTCGTTGCTGCGGCGCGCGCCGCCGCCGTTCTTGGCGTACATGCGAACGGTGATGCCGTTGGCCTCGGCCGGTGTGTTGATCTCGGGCAGCGGAATCGTGTCGGTGGCGTAGGAGCCGGTGTTGTTGCAGTACGGCGCCGCGGCAGAGCCGTGGGTCGCGACGACGGCGCCGGACACGATGACGTCGATGTAATAGCAGTCGGTGATGCCGTTCAAGTCCTTGTAGGTGTGCGTGAACGTCGCCCCCGTCACTACTGCGACGGCCGGAACATAAGCCGGAAAGACGAAGTCCATGTAGCGCGAGGCGTTGAAGTTGTTGGCCCAGTTCTGCTGCGACTGGTACGGAATGGAGTCTGCTGCTTCGAGCCCCCACGGCGTGGTGGTCGCAACCGTTGTAGACGCGTCGCTGTACGACGCCGGGTACAGCGTGAACGGCGCATAGCCGGTGCCGGTGACGGTCGCGACGTCTGTCGTCGACGTCGTCGATGCGCTGTGCTTTTCGTACACCCTGACCGTCACTCCGTTGGCGAGGTAGCTCGTCGTGAGTTCCGGCAGGGGCGTCGAGAGTGTCGTCCCGGCAGAGGTCGCGCAAGTAAGCGGTACTGCCACACTCCCGTGGGTCGCCAGGACTGTGCCAGTCACCGGTGCCCGCACGTCGAAGTAGAAGCAGGCGGTGCCTGCGCCGCTGCTCAGGAACGTAAAGTTGAAGGCCGCGCCCGAAACGGGGATGCCGCCCGGCAGGGGCGCGTTGTAGACGAAGTCGAGATAGCGCGTGGCAGCGAATGTCGTTATCCAGTTGCCGGTGACACTCAAGTTCCCGTCGCCGGCCGCCACGTAGGGCGACGCGTTGTCGTTGACTGTTCCGCCGCCGGACCGGTCGTTGATCGAGAACGCGGCCGTAGTGCGCGTGCCGGGGAACACCCGCTTGGTCGAGATGCTCGGTCCCCCGCTCGAGGCCGTGCCCGTGTATGCGGCGAACGTGACGCCAGTAGTGGCACCTGCGATGAAGGCGATGACGAGGGCGGGAATGATCGTCCACTCGGCCCGGTGCCATCTCAGGGCAATCATGACGACACGACCGACTCGCGATCGGCGTCGGCCGACTCTTCGAATTCCGGTTCGCCTGCTTGTGCTTCCTCTGGTCGCCGGCCCCAGATGCGCAGCAACCAGACGCCGAGCAGCAGGATCGGCGCGAGAACCGAACCCAGGAGCCGCATCTTCGGCGAACGCAGGGCGTTGAGCGCGTAGCCGACCTTCGGCACGACCATCCGACCTCGCCACACTCGGGGTTCATCAAGCTTGGCGATCGGATCGGGCGTGTTGTTCGCGTCGCCCTTCGTCTGGATCGTCGGCAGATCGCCCGGCTGGACGATGCGCACGATCCGGTGGGTGACCAGCGTCCTGTTCCCGCCCGGGAGGTGATAGGTCACGATGTCACCCTCGCGCAGATCGCTCGCGCGCATCGGCGTATCGATGACGATGTCGCCGGGCTTCATCCACGGGCGCATCGAGCCCGAAAGCACGGTCAGCGTGCGGTACCTGCCGGTGACCGGCCCGATGCTGAGCATCACGACAACGAGGGTGATGAAAAGCAGCGCTGCACGGACGAGCGCCGCACCCGAGTTCCTCGCGTATCGGACCATCCTCTGGTCAACGGGTTCCGCGCAGTCGACGTCGACAGCCGGCGCGCCGGAAACCGGCACCTGCCGTGCTGCCTGCGTTGACGGCGATTCGGACATGACGGCTGGCCCTTTCCCGGCAGAGACTGGCTATTGCTTCGGCACCCGAACGGGTGAACTTGCGTGTGGGGGCTCAAGTTGGGCGATTCGGCCGATCGGAAGGCGCTGTCCCGGTGGCCAAGTGGGCTAGCCCGTGCCGAAAACGGTCACGGTCCGTGCGCTCCGTCCCGCTGTGGCGGGTGGTGCGCACGGACCGTGGTGTCCGCGTGGCGGTCCTTGGTGCCGTTCCTACTAGGCGGTGCTGTTCCTACTAGGCGGTGCTGCTACTACTGGGCGATACCGGCGCGCTGTACTCCGGAGAACAGCTCGCTGATGGTGGCGGTCTTGGCCTGGAACGTGTCGTCCGCGGTGGCCGGCAGGCTGATCGTGATCCGCAGGAAGTTGGTGCTGCCGGCGGCGACGACCATGTTGTTCATCGCGCGGGCTGCACCCACGATCGGGGCGGTGGCGATCACGACGCTGGTCACGCCGCCGCAGGTGTAGGTGTACGCCGGTGCGACGCCGGCTTCGGTCCAGGCCTGCGAGCAGCGGTCGACGGCGATCTTCAGGCCGTTGGTGGTGTCGGTGGACAGCACGGTCGGGGTGGCAACGGTGTCGGTGGTGGTCAGGTTCATCGACGCCAGGTCGACGGTGCCGGCGACGTTGACGTTCACGGCGCGCTGCATGGTGTCCGACGGAGCGAACGCGGTCGCGTTCACCGTCAGCCGGTTAGCCGGCCCGACCGCGCCGAGGGTGACTGACATGGTGCCGGTCGACACGGTCTGGCTGGCGCCGACCGACCCGGTGAAGCTGGCGTAGGTGCCGACGCCGGCGAGCCCGGCCGCGGCGGCCAGAGCGGTGATGGACAGCAGGACCCTCTGGGTCCTCTTGTGGGGCTGACGGTTGCTCATTGGAAGTTCCCCTTCGGTTGCGGACTCGAAGTGCTTCGACACCCGAACGGGTGAACTTTCGCTTTTTCTTCAAGTTGCGCGGCTTGGCCGAACGACACTCCGATCCACTTCCACCAGGTGGCCCGAAACCGCGCGCAGACGGCCCCGTTACCCCCAGAAACGACAACCGCGCAAGGGAAAGACAACGGCCCTGTGGGCCCCGGGCGATCCCGGATTCACGGCAACGGTCCGTGCGCTCCGCCCACCGAAGCGGGTGGTCCGCACGGACCGTGGTGTCGGGGTCGCGACCTGTATCAGCGCCTCGCTACTGGGCAATTCCGGCGCGCTGTACTCCGGAGAACAGCTCGCTGATGGTGGCGGTCTTGGCCTGGAACGTGTCGTCCGCGGTGGCCGGCAGGCTGATCGTGATCCGCAGGAAGTTGGTGCTGCCGGCGGCGACGACCATGTTGTTCATCGCGCGGGCTGCACCCACGATCGGGGCGGTGGCGATCACGACGCTGGTCACGCCGCCGCAGGTGTAGGTGTACGCCGGTGCGACGCCGGCTTCGGTCCAGGCCTGCGAGCAGCGGTCGACGGCGATCTTCAGGCCGTTGGTGGTGTCGGTGGACAGCACGGTCGGGGTGGCAACGGTGTCGGTGGTGGTCAGGTTCATCGACGCCAGGTCGACGGTGCCGGCGACGTTGACGTTCACGGCGCGCTGCATGGTGTCCGACGGAGCGAACGCGGTCGCGTTCACCGTCAGCCGGTTAGCCGGCCCGACCGCGCCGAGGGTGACTGACATGGTGCCGGTCGACACGGTCTGGCTGGCGCCGACCGACCCGGTGAAGCTGGCGTAGGTGCCGACGCCGGCGAGCCCGGCCGCGGCGGCCAGAGCGGTGATGGACAGCAGGACCCTCTGGGTCCTCTTGTGGGGCTGACGGTTGCTCATTGGAAGTTCCCCTTCGGTTGCGGACTCGAAGTGCTTCGACACCCGAACGGGTGAACTTTCGCTTTTTCTTCAAGTTGCGCGGACCAGCCGAACCGGCCTACGCCGACCGGTCCCAGCCGGCTGGCAAACAGCCCAACTACCCGAAAAACCCACCCACAGAAGGGTTTCGATTCACCTTGACGAGTGAGCCGCAGCCTCGCTCCGCCGCCGATATTTGAGGAGTCGCAGGGGCAACGGAGGGAACCGAATGACGAAGGCTCGCCGCACCAAGTCGACCTTCCTCACCCGGTCGTTCGCCACACTGGCTGCCGTCGCCGTGACAACGCTCGTCGTCGGGGCAGGCATCCGCACTGCTTCCGCCAGCATTTCGACCGACGCGGGTCCCGTAGCCTCTCTCGCAGTCAACGGCTCCCTCGACGCCAGCGGGCTCCTCCCCGGCCGCGAGGTTGAGCGGGTAGTCAGCATCCACGTCGCTGCCGGCGGGAGCACGAACCTGACGGTCACTTCGCAGGCATCGAGCGTTCTGGACCAGGACACGACCAACGGCCTGCAGCTGCGAGCGGACGCATGCAGCAGCGGCTGGCGGCCCACGGACGCCGGGTTCGCCTGCGCGGGAACCATCACGACCCTCTTCGGGCGCCGGCCGGTGGTGGGCCGCAGCAGACTTTCTGCAGGCGACAGGTCGACGCTCACACAGCAGGTGCGCCTTACCCTGTCCCTACCGTCGACTGCCGACTCACGCTTCATGGGGCAGACGAGCGCCTTGAGCTACCGCATCGCCGCCTGACCGGGGTTTGCGCCCTAGTCCGATTCGGGTAGGTGGCGGCTATGACAACAGCGGCGCACGTCGAAGGTCAGGGCAAGCAGTTCGCCCGGGAGCATGCCGGAGTGGTGCGCGCAGCCGCCAAGATCGGATTCCTGGCTCGCGGCGTGACCTGGATCACCATCGGCATCCTGGCGTTCAGGCTCGCCAGCGGGGTCAGCAAGAAGTCCGCCGACCGCTCCGGGGCGCTGCAGGAGATCGGCTCCAAGCCGTTCGGCAAGTTCATGCTCGTCGTCATCGCGATCGCCTTCGCGGCATACGCGCTCTACAACCTCGCTGCTGGTGCCTTCGATTTCGACGGCAAAGGGGCGGGCGATCGCGTGCTCCGGTTCGTGCGCACGGTTCTCTACGGAACGGGTGCCTGGACGGCATACCACTTCGCGACGGGATCGAAGGTGAAGGCCGACAAGAAGCAGTCGGTCGACTTCACCGCGAAAATGATGGACAGGTCGATGGGGCCCCTGCTGGTGGGCCTGATCGGAGTCGTCCTGATCGCCGCCGGGATCTACAACGCCAGCAAGGCGTTCGGCAAGAAGTACGAAGAGGGACTTCAGACCTTCGAGCTGTCGCCGGCCAACGAGAAGATCATCGGCCTGCTCGCGCGGGTGGGCTACATCTCCAGGGGTGCGGTCTTCGCCGTGGTTGGCCTGCTGTTCATCCAAGCCGCCCGCACGCACAACGCCGGCGAGGCGACCGGCCTCGACGGAGCGCTGCGCCGGTTGCTCAAGCTGAGCTACGGCCGGCCGCTCGTCGCGGTTCTTGGCATCGGGCTCGTGGCCTTCGGCCTCTTCTCACTCGTCGAAGCCAGGTACCGCAAGATCGAGACGTCCTGACCCACCGATCGACACGTCCTGACCCCCAGCCGATCGCCGGCGCGGGGTCGGGCTAGTCGCCATACGTGCGTAGCGTTGCCAGCGAAGCAGCCGTCAGCACGAACGCGGTCGCCAGGATCGTCCCGATACAGGCTGCCAGTTCGCCCGCGTTCCAGCTGCTCTCGAGGACCAACGACCTCAGTCCCACGATGATGTAGCTCACCGGATTGA
>JBDTXT010000128.1:0-7278 GCA_040006035.1 Pseudonocardiales bacterium
TCGGCCTGATCATGTACGGGCAGATGACCGCCGGCTCGTGGATCTACATCGGCACTCAGGGCATCTTGCAGGGCACCTACGAGACGTTCGCGGCGGTGGCGGCCAAGCGGTTCAAGAGCACCCTGGCGGGGACGATCACGTTGACCGCCGGACTCGGCGGGATGGGCGGCGCGCAGCCACTGGCCGTCACGATGAACGACGGTGTCGTGATCTGCATCGACGTCGACCCATCGCGGATCAAGCGCCGCATCGAACACCGGTACCTGGATGTCGAGGCGTCCTCGGTGGCCGAGGCACTCGAGCTGGCGGTCGAAGCACGGGACGCGCGAAAGCCGTTGTCCATCGGCCTGCTCGGCAATGCCGCATCGCTCTTCCCTCAGCTGCTCGCGAACGATGCGCCCATCGACATCGTCACCGACCAGACGTCCGCACACGACCCGTTGTCGTACCTGCCGATCGGCGTGGAGTTCGACGACTGGCACGACTACGCGGCGCGCAAGCCGGACGAGTTCACCGGCCGCGCCCGCGCGTCGATGGCGCGCCACGTCGAGGCGATGGTCGGATTCATGGACAAGGGCGCCGAGGTCTTCGACTACGGCAACTCGATCCGCGGCGAGGCGCAGACGGCTGGCTACTCGCGGGCGTTCGCCTTCCCCGGCTTCGTCCCCGCCTACATCCGGCCGCTGTTCTGCGAGGGCCGTGGCCCGTTCCGCTGGGCGGCCCTGTCAGGCGACCCGAAAGACATCGCCCGTACCGATCAGGCCGTGCTCGACCTTTTCCCCGAGAACGAGTCGTTGGCCCGCTGGATCAAGCTGGCTCAGGACCGCGTGCACTTCCAGGGCCTGCCCGCGCGCATCTGCTGGCTCGGCTACGGCGAGCGCGACAAGGCCGGGTTGGCGTTCAACGAGCTCGTCGCGTCAGGCGAGATCAGTGCGCCGCTGGTCATCGGCCGCGACCACCTCGACTGCGGTTCGGTGGCCTCGCCCTACCGTGAGACCGAGGCCATGGCCGACGGCTCAGACGCGATCGCCGACTGGCCGCTGCTCAACGCGATGGTGAACGTGGCCAGCGGCGCCACGTGGGTGTCGATCCATCACGGCGGCGGCGTCGGCATGGGGCGCTCGATCCACGCCGGCCAGGTCACCGTCGCCGACGGAACGCCGCTCGCGGCCGAGAAGCTGGCCCGGGTGCTGTCCAACGACCCCGGCATGGGCGTGATCCGGCACGTCGACGCCGGCTACGACCGAGCCGTCGAGGTGGCCGTGGACCGCAACGTCCGCATCCCGATGCGCGAGTCCTGATCGCCCGAGTAGCTGGTGCGCAGCCGCTCGAGCCGCTCGGCGCTCACCGGATCGGCGGGCGTGTAGATGACCACGTGCAGTTCGGGGTGGTCCGACGGGGCCAGCCGGTGGTGCTCCAGACGAAGGCCGCCCACCAGCGGGTGATGGAATCGCCGCTCCCGCGAGGTGAACGGCTCGATGCTGTGGCTCTCCTACCCGTCACGAAAGGCGGGGCTGGCCGCCAGCAGCCGGCTGACCAGGCCGGCCAAGCCAGGGTCGCCCAGCCGCGCGCCGGCCTCAGCCCGGAACTGCGCCAGGAAGTGACGGCTGTCCGTCTCCCAATCCGGCAGTAGCTGCACAACGTCGGGATCGGTGAACACGAGCCACAGCAGGTTGCGCTCCTGCGCCGCGGCGCGTGCCACGTTCGGGTAGAGCGCTTCGAGGTCTCCGCAACCGCTGCTGATCAGGATTTCCCCGCTGGGCACCGGTCTGACGGCTGAAACCGACGCCCCGCGGGGAAAACCTGATCGGCTACGGGGCTAGGCGGCGGCGCAGGAAGTCGACCTGAGCGGCCACCGACTTGTCGAACACTGCATCGACGTAGATGTCGAAGTGCCCGCAGTCGAAGGACTCGACCTCAGCCAGCGGGCCCAACCGGCGCGCGACCTCGTGCACCGACGCCGGTGGCGCGATCTCGTCCTTCTCGGCCACGACCAGCAGCACCGGGCAGGTGATCTTGCCGGCGACGGTCACCGGCCGGTTGACTGGGATGCGCAGCGCGCCGCGGGCGCACATCTCGTTGCGGAAGGTCGGGCCCAGGACGGCCCGGATGCTCTCGGTGCCGTCGGCCGTCGTGATCAGCGCGAGGGCGCCGGGAGTGCCGAACACCGGCACGGTGACCGGTGCCCGCAGGGTCAGTGCCCGGCCCACATCACGAACCACGGCGCCGGCCATGCCACGCGTCCTGGCCTTCGAGTCGGCGGTGGGTTTGCGGCCGGCCGCGCGGGGAGCCCGCAGCACGGCGAGCCCGTCCATCGCGGCACCCTGCGAGATGACCGCCGCCAGGCGGTGGTCCCGAGCGGCGACAGCAATCACGTGCCCGCCGGAGTACGACGTACCCCACGCCACAATCCGCTCCGGGTCGACGCCGGGCAGCGCCCGCGCGGCCGCGATCGCGGCGTGGTAGTCCTGCCGGTGCCTGCGGTGGTTGACGTCCTGGCGCGGCGAGCCGTCCGAGGTGCCGTAACCCCGATAGTCGAACAGCAGCACGTCGGCTCCGGCGGCGGCAAACTGCTCCGCGAACGGCAACAGCCCACCGTCGCGGGTGCAGCCGAACCCGTGCGCCATCACCACACATGGCCGGCCACGAAGCGATGTCAGCGCTTCGCCCTCGGCCGGCAGATGCCACGCCGTGCAGGCCGTACCGCGACTGTCGAACTGGATCGTGTGCATGGCTGCGCCTCCGCGTGGACGCACGGGAGCGCGCCGCTCTACCCGGTAGTTCGTCCGCCTCCGGTCAACGGATCCACCGGCGAGAGCTCGGCTAGCCCGGCCGGTACCCGTCGGCGGATCCGCCCGAGCGCAGGGCGGCCGCAACTGCCTCGAGCATGGGCCGGTCCGCGGGCAACCACTGCACCGAGCGCAGGTCGTCGGGGGCGAGCCAGCGCACCTCGTCGTGGTCCTGTCGCGGCTCGGGGTAGCCAAGCAGATGCTCGGCCAGGTAGACGTGCAGCACCCACCCGGCGGCAAGCGGCTGCCTGCCGATGAGCCGGCCCACGGCGACTTCGATGCCCATTTCCTCGCGACATTCGCGCACCAGCGCGTCGGACTCGGACTCGCCGTCCTCGACCTTGCCGCCAGGGAACTCCCAACCGCCGGCGAGTTCGGCCGGCGCGCTGCGGCAGGCCGCGAGCACCCTGCCGTCGTGCAGGATGGCGGCGCCCACGACGACCCGCTCCGTCATAGCTGTTCAGTGTGCTCGCCTGAGCGACCGGATGGGCCCCCGACGATCAAAAAGATGGCCCCGACGGACAGCGCCCCACCCGCTGCAGGGCCACGGGTGCAAAACTGGGCTATGGCCTCCTTCGCATCACGCCGTTTTTACCGCGTCGCGGTGGCCGGAGCCTGTCTGGCTACCGCGCTGGTCGCTGCTGACGTCGCCCTGCCTGCCGCCACGGCCGCTCCGAACCCGTCGGCAGGACCAAGCCATCGCGCCACCACCGCGGTCGCGGCCGTGGTGGCCTTCGCCGACTGGGACACCTATCACGGCAACCGGCAGCGCACCGGGTATGCGCCGACCCTGAAGGCGGTGACCCAGACACCCGCCTCGGTTTGGAACCTGACCCTGGACGGTGCGGTGTACGGCTCGCCGGTCATCGTCCAGGGTGGCCTGAAGATCGTGGTCACCGAGAACAACACCGTCTACCGCATCTCCGCCAACAGAGTCATCTGGAGCCATCACCTGGGCATCCCGGTGCCCCAGTCCAGCCTGCCCTGCGGCAATATCGATCCGCTCGGCATCACCGGCACACCTGCCTATGACCGCACCACCCACACCGTCGTCGTGGTCTCGGAGTTGGCCAATCCGATTCGGCACGTAGCCGTCGGGCTCGACCCGGTCACCGGTGTGCAGCGCTGGTACCGCAACGTCGATGTGGCGGCCGCCGGCATCATTCCGCAAGCGATGCAGCAGCGCGGCGCGCTCCTGGTCTCAGGCCGTCGCGTCTACATCCCCTACGGCGGCCTGGCTGGCGACTGCAGCAGCTACAAGGGCAGCGTCATCGGGGTGGACCTGGATCACCCCACGTCGGCCGCGCTGTGGAAGTTCGTCGTCCCGACGGCTCGGGAGGCAGGCATCTGGACACCGCCGGGACCGTCGGAGAATCCGGGCGGGGGGCTGCTGGTGGCGGTCGGCAACGGGGCGAGCACCACGAGCGGCCCCTACGACTACAGCGACTCCGTGCTCAGGATCGCCTACCAGCAGATCCGCGATAGCTTCTCCCCCACGACTTGGCGCGCCGACAACCAGGCCGACCTCGACCTCGGCAGCCAGGGGCCGGCCATCGTGGGCAACTGGGTGTTCATCGCCGGCAAGTCCGGGACCACATATGTGCTCTCGCGAAGCCATCTCGGCGGCATCGGCGGTCAGGTCACGCAGCGCACCGACCTGAACTGCCGGTCCTTCGGTGGCACGGCCGTGCTCGGCAATATCGTCTACGTACCGTGCGCCGACGGGTTGCGCGCCATCCGGATCGAGGCCAGCGGGTCGATGACACCGCTGTGGCATGCACCGTCGAATATCAACGGGTCTCCGGTGATCGGCGGCGGGCGAGTGTGGGTACTGGACACGGGCGCCGGGCGGTTGCACCTGCTCAGCCCGGCCTCGGGAGCGGATCTACTGTCGCTGGCGGTCGGCTCGGTGACCCGTTTCGCCACGCCCGCCCTGTACGCCAACGCGGTGTTCGTCGGCACGACGTCGGGTATCCGCGCCTTCAACTGGTAGGCCACAATCACCCCCATGCCGCTTCACCTTGCGACGACCGACGCCGCCAACGACCTGCTCGATGAAGATCCGCTGGCCCTGCTGATCGGCATGCTGCTGGACCAGCAGATCCCGATGGAAAAGGCCTTCACCTCACCTGAGGTGCTGCGTGCACGCCTCGGGGGCCACCTCGACGCCGCCGCGATCGCCGACTTCGACGCGACCACCCTCGAGGAATTGTTCCGGCTGCCGCCCGCGCTGCATCGCTTCCCCGCCGCGATGGCCAAGCGCGTCCAGGAACTCGCCCGAGTCCTGGTTGAGCGCTACGACGGCGACGCGAGTGCAGTCTGGGCGGGCGCGGCGACAGGGGACGACCTCGTCGCGCGCATCGGTGCGCTGCCAGGTTTCGGCGCGCAAAAGGCCAAGATCTTCACGGCGCTGCTGGGCAAGCAGTTCGGCGTGCGGCCGCCGGGCTGGCGAGAGGCTGCCGGCGACTACGGCGTGGACGGCTCACGGCGCTCGGTGGCCGACGTGGTCGACGCCGACTCGCTGCGCGCCGTGCGAGCCTACAAGCAGCAGGTGAAGGCAGCCGCGGCCGCCAGGGCCGCGCCGGAGTGACGACGCCGACCACGGCCCTGACTGGGATCGGGCTGCTCGCCACGCAGGACGACATGCTGGGCGAGATCACCGGCGCGGCCGTAGTCATCGACGGCGAGCGGATCGTGTGGGTCGGGCCGGCAGCAGCGGTGCCGGATGCAGATGAGCGAATCGACCTCGGCGGCCGAGCAGTCATTCCGGGCTTCGTGGACTCGCACGCGCATCTCGTCTTCGCCGGCGACCGCAGTGCCGAGTTCGAGGCGAGGATGGCCGGAAAGCCCTATACCGCAGGGGGAATCCAGACGACCGTCGCCGCAACTCGCGCGGCATCGGACGTACAACTGCGGGCCAATCTCGCGCGGTTGGCGGGTGAGCTGGTGCGCGCCGGGGTCACGACCTTCGAGTGCAAGTCCGGTTACGGACTCGACGTGGCCACCGAAGAGCGTTCGCTACGCCTGGCCGGCGAGGTCACGTCCGAGACCACGTTCCTCGGCGCGCACGCCGTGCCTCCAGGCATCGACCGCGCCGACTACGTCGCGCTCGTCACCGGGCCGATGCTCGCCGCGTGTGCGCCGCACTCGCGCTGGGTGGACGTCTTCTGCGAGCGCGGGGCGTTCGACGGGGAGGAGAGCCGGGCCGTCCTGGCCGCGGGCATCGCGGCCGGGCTGGGCGCCCGCGTGCACGCCGGCCAGCTCGAGGCCGGTCCCGGCGTGCAGCTCGCCGTCGAGTTGGGCGCGGCCAGTGCTGACCACTGCACCTACCTGACCGACGCGGACGTCGATGCCCTGGCCCACTCCGACACCGTCGCCACCTTGCTACCGCTCGTCGAGTTCTCGACCCGCTCGCCCTACCCCGACGCGCGCCGACTGCTCGGCGCTGGGGTACAGGTCGCGCTGGCCACTGATTGCAATCCGGGCTCGGGCTACTCCACGTCGATGCCGCTCGCTATTGCGCTTGCCGTCCGTGAGATGAGCCTGACCCCGGCACAGGCCGTCCGCGCAGCCACCGCCGGCGGCGCGAAAGCCTTGCGACGTCACGACCTCGGCCGGATCGCGGTCGGCATGCGGGCCGATCTTCTCGTCCTCGACGCGCCGAGCTACGTGCACCTCGCCTACCGGCCCGGCGTCGCACTAGTCGAGCAGGTCTGGCTGCGCGGCCGCCGCGTCACCTCGGTGAGTGACGGATCTGCGCTATGAGTGACGCCTCATTCGCCGTCTCTCATCTTGTCGATCCGTCACTCGACCGGCTTCTTGTCAGGTGAACTCGGCGACGATGCGCTCGGCGTAGACCAGCTCCCACGGCTGATCGGTCGCCGTGTCGGCGAACTCGCGGTCCAGGCTTACGAGCAGAGATGTCAGCTCGCTACGCACCGGCGGCCGGCCCACGACAGTAGGCAGCTCGGACAGCCGGGTCAGCCAGTCGGCGTACCAGCTAGCCCAGTCGTCATCGGCGCCGTCGGTGATCCGATACACCGCGTGATGCAGTTCGGCCGCCTCGTGCAGCAGGTTGCGGACGATGTCGATCGGTTCGCTCACAGCCAGACTCCGTTCAGACCCCGGCGAACGCGGTGGCGCGCAGCGCGTCTACGTCGGCGCCGAGTTGATCGACCCGCGGCCAGTCCACGGTGCCCCCACACCGGACCAGCCAGTTCGCGACGATCCGGTGCCCGCCCTGCGTGAGCACCGACTCGGGGTGGAACTGCACTCCGTCAATGGGCAACGTCGCGTGCCGCAGCGCCATCACCACACCGGACGCGGTGCGCCCGGTCACCACGATCTCCGGGGGCAGCGCTGATTCCTCGATGGCGAGCGAGTGGTAGCGCGTGGCCGTGAACGGCGACGGCAGTCCGGCCAGCACTCCGGTTGCGTCGTGGGCGATGTCACTCGTCTTGCCGTGCAGCAGCTCGGGCGCGCGCACGAT
>JBDTXT010000129.1:0-7266 GCA_040006035.1 Pseudonocardiales bacterium
GGAAGAAGCCGAGGCCGTCGGTGCCGGGGCCGGTGAGAGCCTCGACGGCGTGCTCGGGATGCGGCATCAGCCCGACGACGTTGCCGGCCGCGTTGCACACGCCGGCGATGTCGCGCTGGCTGCCGTTGGGGTTGCTGTTGAGGTAGCGCACGACCACGCGGCCTTCGGCCTCGAGCTCGTCCAGGGTGTGCTCGTCAGCGACGTAGCCACCGTCGATGTTCTTGAGCGGAATGATGATCTCCTGCCCAACCGTGTAGTCGCTGGTCCAGGGCGTGGCTGCGTTGTCGACACGCAGCAGTTGCTCCTTGCACACGAACTTGCGGTGGTCATTGCGGATCAGGGCGCCGGGCAGTAGGTGCGACTCGCAGAGCACCTGGAAGCCGTTGCAGATTCCCAGCACCGGCAGGCCGTCGTTGGCGGCGGCGATGACGGCCTCCATCACCGGGGCGAAGCGGGCGATCGCGCCGCAGCGCAGGTAATCCCCGTAGGAGAAGCCGCCGGGCAGGATCACCGCGTCGACGTCGTGCAGCGACGGGTCGGCGTGCCACAGCGGCACCGATTCGGCGCCGGCGATCCGGACGGCCCGCGCCGCGTCGCGGTCGTCGAGGCTGCCTGGAAAGGTGACCACTCCAACGCGCACGGGCCCAGGCTACCGGGCGGCGGGACGGATCTCGGTCATCGCAACGGGGCGGCGCAGCGAGAGGGACAGCACGCACGCCTCCGCGATCAGACTGGCCTCGAGGGCGTCGTCGACCGTGCACGGGGACGCGGACCGCCCGGCGACCACGTCGGTGAACGCCCCGAGTTCGGCGCGGAATGCCACGGCCAGCCGGTCCATGAACAGGACGTGCGGCGGGCCGGCGGGGAACATCGCGCCGGGCTCGGCCGAACGCAGTGGCAGCCGGTCGTCGAGACCGACGGCGATGCTGTCGGCGCTGCCGTGCAGTTCGAGCCGCACGTCGTAGCCGCGGCCGTTGTAGCGGCTGTTCGACACGAGGGCAAGGGTGCCGTCGGTGAGGGTGAGGACGACAGCGGCGGTGTCGACGTCGCCGTACTCGCCGAAGAATTCCTCGCCCTGGTTGCTGCCGGCGGCGTAGACCTCGCGGACCTCCTGCGCCGTCACCCAACGGACGGCGTCGAAATCGTGCACGCTGCAGTCCCGGAAGATCCCGCCGGACACCGCGACGTACTCGCGCGGCGGCGGCGCGGGGTCGAGGGTTGTCGAGCGGACGGTGTGCAGCCAGCCCAGTTCGCCGGCGGCGAGCGCTGCGCGGGCCGCGGTGAACGCGGGGTCGAAGCGGCGCGGATATCCGATCTGGACGGTTGCCCGGGCGGCCAGGACGTAGTCGCGCACCCGCTTCGCCTCGTCGGCGGTGCGGGCCAGCGGCTTCTCGCAAAACACCGGCAGGCCGGCATCGACCGCGGCGGTGAGCAGCGCCGGGTGCGCGTCGGTGGCAGCGGCGATGACGACGCCGTCGATTCCCGCGGCGAGCAGCGCGGCCGGGGTGTCGACGGCCTCGGCCCCGAACCGCTCGGCGGCGGCCTTGGCCAGCGCCGGGAAGGCGTCGCAGACGACGAGATCGACGTCCGGGAGCGCACTAAGGGTTTCGGCGTGGAAACTGCCGATCCTGCCCAGCCCGATCAAGCCGAGTCGCATGAGCGCATCACCTTTCGTTGGGTTCAGCCCAGCCCGCCGGCGACGTTCTGGTCCCAGTCGATGACCGAGCCGGTGACGACACCGCTGCGCTCGGACAGCAGCAGCACCACGAAGTCGGCGATTTCGTCGACCTGACCGAGCTTGCCCATCGGCACGGCCTGGCCCGCGCGCTCACGCCAGTCGTCGCCGGCGCCGTGAAACGCACGCTGGATGGCGTCCTCGCCCTCGGTCTCGGTCCAGCCGATGTCCAGGCCGTTGATGCGGATGCGGTCCCACCGGTGCGCGTGCGCGACGTTGCGGGTCAGCCCGGCCAGGCCGGCCTTGGCCGCGACGTAGGGGGCGAGGTAGGGCTGACCGCCCAGCTCGGACGAGGAGATCACGTTCACGATCGTGCCCGGCGCCTTGCGTGCGATCATGTCTGCCACGGCCGCCTGCATCAGGAAGAACGGTGCTCGCAGGTTCACCGCGATGTGCGCGTCGAACAGCTCGGGCGTGGTGTCGAGCAGCGTGCCGCGCGTGGTGAGGCCGGCGCAGTTCACCAGGCAGTCGATCCGGCCGAAGGCCTCGATGACCGCCGCGACCGAAGCCTGCGCGGCGGCGACATCGCTGACGTCGGCCTGCACGAACAGCGCAGGCAGCCCCAACTCGGCGACCAGCGCCTCACCGGGTTCGCGGTTCCGGCCGGTGATCGCGACCGTCGCTCCCTCGCGAGCCGCTGCTCGCGCGACGCCGGCGCCCACGCCCTGGGTGCCGCCGCTGATCAGGACGACTCTCTCCGGTAACAGGTTCTGCAGCATGCCTGTCAGCCTAGGCAGCGCAGCAATGTTCGTTTCCGAATCCGAACCGCATCCTGACGTGGCTCGTACATTGCCAGGGCAGGGTCAGGGCATGCCTTCGCAGTGGGAATCGACGGCGCGGCTGGTGCGTCGGACCGGGTTCGGTGCCAGCGGTGCCGAGGTCGACGCGGCCCTGCGGGTGGGTCCAGCCCGGTTCGTGGCGACGCTGCTCGCGGCCGATCCGAGTGAAGACCCTGGGGCCAAGGCGACGCCGGCGCCGCACTTCGCCGCCGCCGCCCCGATCGGCAAGGGGGCGGACAAGGCCGCGAAGAAGCAGCGCAATAAACAGCGCAAGGAGCAGTTGGTCGCGGCGACGGCCTGGTGGGTGCGTCGGATGGCCGCCGTCGAGCAGCCGTTCGGCGAGAAGCTCACCTTCGGCTGGCACAACCACTTCGCGACCTCGGCCAAGAAGGTCAAGTACCCGACCCTGATGCTCGCGCAGAACGCCACCCTGCGCGCTCACGGGCGGGGCGACTTCCACACGCTTGCGTACGCGATGCTGACCGACGCCGCCATGCTGCAGTGGCTCGACGGCCAGAAGAACACGTCGAAAGCACCGAATGAGAACCTGGCTCGCGAGTTCATGGAGCTGTTCACGCTCGGCCACGCCAACACCTACACCGAGACCGACGTGCGCGAAGGCGCCCGGGCGCTGACCGGCTGGCGTATCCAGCAGGACGGCGGCACTGGCGTGCAGACCCGGCTGCACGACAGCGGCCGCAAGACCGTGCTGGGCGTGTCGGGAAACCTCGACGCCGCGGCCTTCTGCGACGCGGTGCTCGGCGTACCCACCGGACCGGGCTACTTGGCCAAGCGAATGTGGGGCCGCCTGGTGTCAGATACGCCGCCGAGCGCGGGCGTCGTCGATCGGCTCGTCGCCGCATACGGCGCCGAGCGTGACGTCGGCGCGATGCTGTCGGCGATGTTGACGGCGCCGGAGTTCGCCGCCGCGCAGGGCTCGATCGTCATCAGTCCGGTCGAATGGCTCATCGGCGCGGTCCGCACGCTGCGGGTCCCGGTCAAGACCGACGCCGACACCATGAAGCTGATCCAAGTACTGCGCGGGCTCGGGCAGGTGCCGTTCTATCCGCCCAGTGTGGGTGGCTGGCCGTCCGGGCGGGCCTGGCTCTCGACCGCGGCGGTGGAGCTGCGGCTGCAGGCCGCGCTGGCATTGACTCGCACCGGCGACCTGTCAGCGTTGGACGGATCGGTGCCGTCACGCGTCGACGCGGTGGCACATTTGCTCGGAATCGCCTCGTGGTCGGCTCGCAGTTCCGCCGTCCTACGGGCCAGTGCGAGTGACCCGCAGCGACTCGTCGCCGTCGCACTGAACACGCCCGAATACCTCGTCCACTAACTACCGATAGGAGCAGTCGTGGACCCCATCAGCCGTCGCCGGTTCCTCATCGCATCCGGCGTGACGGGCGGCGCCGCGCTGCTGGCCGGTGAGGCCGGTTTCCTGCTCAGCCACCTGCACGACAGGGCTGCCTCGACGCCACTCGCCGCCGGCACCCCGATCCTCGTCGTGGTCACCATGTATGGCGGCAATGACGGGCTGAACACCGTTATCCCGTATGCAGATTCTGCCTATCAGGACGCCCGCCCGGAGCTGGCCTACGACGCGGGCGAGGTGCTCCACCTCGATGGCGATCTCGGGCTGAACCCGGGATTGAAAGGGATGGCGAAGCTGTGGCAGAACAAGCAGTTGGCGATCATCCGCGGGGTCGGCTATCCCAAGCCGGACCACAGCCACTTCAGGTCGATGGACATCTGGCAGACCGCGTCACCGAGCGCGCCGGTGAACACCGGCTGGATCGGGCGCTGGCTGGACGCGACGGGCGACGATCCGATCAGGGCCGTCAACGTCGGCTCGATCCTGCCGCCGCTCGTCGTTGGCGCGAAGGCGACCGCGGCGGCGCTGTCGATCGGCAAGGCGACGCCGCTGCCGGCCGGCGTGACGACCGCCCTGGTCGGGTTGGCCAAGAGCGACGCGTCGGACACCGCGAGTGAGGCGATGGTGTGCTCGGCGTACGCCGCTCAGCGCAAGGTCGCGGCCACGTTCGACCCCGTGGTGGGCGGACAGCGCTCGGGCGATGTCGAAGGCGACGGCCTGAAGGCCCAACTCGCCGTCGTCGGACAGTGCGTCAAGGCCGGCGTACCGACCAAGGTCTACAGCGTGAGCCTCGACGGGTTCGACACGCACGCCGACGAGAAGGAGACCCAGCAAGGGCTGCTGGAGGTCCTCGACAGTGCGCTGTCGGGTTTCCTGGCCGACATGGCAACCGACGCCCGCGGCCGCGGCGTGGTGGTGCTGGTCTACTCCGAGTTCGGACGGCGGGTGGCCGCCAACGCCTCCCAGGGCACCGATCACGGCACCGCGGGGCCGGTGTTCGTCGTCGGCCCGCCGGTCAAGGGCGGCTTCTACGGTGCCCAGCCGAGCCTGCGTGATCTCGACGACGGCGATCTGAAATCCACCGTCGACTTCCGGGCGGTGTATGGCGAGATCGTGCACAAGACACTCGGCGCCGATCCGCACCAGGTGCTGGACACGGTGCCCGGCGAGCTGGGGTTCCTCTAACCGCTAACGCCGGATGGTGAAGTTCTCGATCACCGGGTTGGCCAGCAGGGTGTCGGCCAGCCGGCCGAGCGTCTCGTCATCCACGCCGTCGTCGACCTCGAGTTCGAAATGCTTGCCCTGCCGCACGTCGGTGACTCCGTCGACACCAAGGCGGCTCAGCGCACCGACGATCGCCTGACCCTGGGGGTCGAGGATCTCGGGTTTGAGCACGACGTCGACGATCACGCGGGGCACAGCATCTCCATCAGTCGGGTACAACCACACTAGTAGCGTGCGTCGGCAAGGGACGGAGGCGCGATGCCGATCATGCCGGTGGGCGAGCGGGTTTTCTGCCGCACGCCGTTGTGGGGTGGGCTGGCGCGCCGGATCGTGCTGCCGTGGGCGCTGCGCGGGGTGCACCTGTCCGGCCACGTGCTGGAGATCGGCGGCGGGGGCGGCGCGATGGCGGCCGGCACGCTGGCTCGGTTCCCGGCAGCGCGGGTGACCGTGGCCGACCTGGACCCGGTGATGGTTCGTGCTACTTCGCGACGGCTGGCCGCGTTCGGGTCGCGCGCGCACGCTCAGGTGGGCGACGCGACCGCGCTGCCCTTCGACGACGCGAGCTTCGACGTCGTCGTCAGTTATCTGATGCTGCATCACATCGGCAACTGGGAGGACGCAGTAGCCGAGGTGCTGCGGGTGCTGCGGCCCGGCGGGCGGTTCGTGGGCTACGACCTGATCGACACGGTAGCGTCGCGGGCGATCCACCACGCTGACGGCATCCACGACCTGCGCAGCATCACCGCGCCTGCCTTGCGCGCTGAGCTGGCCAAGGCGGGCCTGGGCGCCACAGCCGGTTCGGACGATGTTGTGCTGCGGCGGGGCCGGCTGACGCTGCGCTGGGTGGCGACCAAGCCGGCCTGACCACTTTCGGGGGCGGGGCTAGCGCCAGCCGATCCGGCGCAGCAGCTTCAGCGAGGTGGTCATGAGCTTGGCGAAGCCGGCGTGACTCATGTTGCCCGGTGGGGCCAGGTTCATCAGCCGCTGGCGGGCCAGCGTCTGCGCCTCGGTGTACTTCAGCAGTCCTTCGGAGCCGTGCCGCCGACCGAGGCCCGACTCGCCCATGCCGCCCATCGGCGCGTCGATGCTGCCCCACGCCGCGCCGTAGGCCTCGTTGATGTTCACGGTGCCTGCGTGCAGCCGGGCCGCCACGGACTGCCCGCGGCGGGCGTTCTTCGACCACACGCTCGCGTTCAGGCCGTACTCGCTGTCATTCGCCCGCTCGACGGCGTCGTCCACGTCGGAGAAACGATAGATCGACACCAGCGGGCCGAACGTCTCGTCGCCGAAGCACCTGGCCGCGGCCGTGACGTCGGTGAGCACCGTGGGTTCGTAGAAGAGCGGGCCGATATCGGGACGAGGCTGGCCGCCGGTCAGCACGGTGGCGCCGTTGGTCCGGGCGTCCTCGACATGGGCGGCGACGGTGTCGAGTTGGTCGGCCGATGTGAGTGAACCCATGTCGTAGCCGTAGTCGTAACCGGCGCCGAGCTTCATGCCCTTGACGGCGTCGACGAACTTCGGCACGAAGGAGTCATAGATACCGTCCTGCACGTACATCCGCTCGATCGAGATGCACAGCTGGCCGGTGGAGGAGAAGCACGCGCGCAGCGAACCCTCGAGGGTGCGGTCGAGGTCGGCGTCGTCGAGGACGAGCATCGCGTTCTTGCCGCCCAGTTCCAGCGAGCAGCCGATCAGGCGAGCGCCGGCCTGCTCGGCGATGCGCTTGCCGCTCGGGGTGGAGCCGGTGAACATGACGTAGTCGGCGTTGTCGATCAGTGCTGCACCGATGGTCGAACCGCGGCCGAGCACCATTTGCCATACGTCGTCGGGCAATCCGGCCTCGCGCGCGATCGACAGTCCCCAAAGTGCGGTCAACGCAGTCTGGTTGTCGGGCTTCTGCACCACCGCGTTGCCGGCGATCAGGGCCGGAATCGTGTCGCCGGCTGACAGCGCGAGCGGGTAGTTCCACGGCGAGATGATCGTGACGACGCCTTTGGGCTGGCGGACCTCACGGGCGGCGGTGAGTCCGGGCAGCAGGCCGGTGCGCCTCCGTGGCTTGAGCAGGCCGGGTGCGGTGCGCGCGTAGTAGCGCGCGGTGTTTGCGATGTCGGCGACCTCGAGGAACGCGTCGCGGCGCGACTTGCCGTTCTCGGCCT
>JBDTXT010000130.1:0-7252 GCA_040006035.1 Pseudonocardiales bacterium
AGTTCGGCGACCCGGAATGCCTCGTCGAGATCGGCTGCTGGGGGCCGGTCGTCAATTGCAACATCACCTCCCGCGGAGCGATCAACGGTGTCGGCGGATGTATGAACGTCGGGGGCGCCTGCATTGGCTGCACGATGCCCGGTTTCCCCGACAAGTTCACGCCGTTCTACAAGCGGCCACCCGGTTCCTTCGCCTCGACGGCCGTCTCGCGCATGGTCGGTAGCGTCATCCGCCCGCTGCGCAAGTTCAGCAACAACAACCTCAACCGAGAGGTCCGCTGGGACCACCACTCAGACATCCCGAGCGGTTTCGCCCGGGAAAAGTCCGAACCCTCACGCGTCGCCGACGTAGGGCACAAGTTCTACGACGCTGTGCGCCGATCGAGTGATACTGCCCGAAATCGCGGAGAGGTATGGGGTAAGGACGAAGCCGCAGCGCCAAGCGCGGGCCGCACGCACAACAGTTCCTGACACGACGCCGGAAAGAGAAGTCACTCATGTGCTTCAAGACCCTGCCTGTTGAATTCGGCGAGGATGGCGTCGCGCGGTTGCGGGGCGGCATCCCCAACCCTTACGACGTCACCATCACCAAACCTGACGTCGGGCGGACCGAGGACGAACGCACCGCCCGCATCGAGCGCCTAGTGGCCCGCAATGGCCACATAAAGGATCTCAACATGGACCCGGTCACCCGGGTCGCCGGCGCCCTGGCCGTGCATGTGACGGCCGACCTCGACCAGGGCGCCTACCTCGACGCCCATGCCCAGGCGACGTTGTTCCGCGGGTACGAGGTCATCCTGATGGGCCGCGACCCACGCGATGCCATCTACGTGTCCTCGCGCGCGTGCGGCGTGTGCGGCGGCGTGCACGCCCACGCGGCGGCGTACGCGATCGAGCAGGCCATGGGTTTGCGGGTACCGCCGTTGGGCACGGTGGTGCGCAACATGCAGGAAGCCGCGGAGATGGGCTACGACAACCCGCTGCATCTCTACTTGCTGGCCGGCCCGGACTACTCCGAATCGGTCGTCCGCGCGGCCAACCCCGAGCTATGGCCCAAGGCCGAGGCCTGGCCGTGCCCCCACGCGCATATCCACGGGTTCAAGACCATGGCCGATCTGATGACGGCCCTGAACCCGTTGACCGGAAGGCTGTACCGCGAGGGCTTGGACTTCACCCGGCTCGCGCGCGAGATGTTCGTTCATCTGGCAGGCAAGTACCCGCACCCGCAGACCGTCGTCCCGGGCGGTGTCTCCTCGACGCTGACGATCAAGTCGCTGAACGAGTACCACTCCCGGCTCGGGCAGATCTTCGACTACGCGCAACGGATGCTGGCAGTCTGGGACGACATCCCGGCCTTCTTCTACGAGGCCGACGAGCGCTATCTCATGGTCGGCGCCCGGCCGGCCAACCAGATCGACCCTGGTTACTGGGACGACCCGTACGCCTACGACTCCACCTACGCGAACTGCAACGGGTGGGGTGAGAAGCGCTGGTCGACGCCGGGCGTCGTCATCGGAGGCAAGCTCGTCACCACTCGGCTGACCGACATCAACATCGGCTGGGAGGAGTTCGTCGAGCACTCCTACTACGACGAATCGCACACCAGCCGCTTCGCCACCGATCCCCTGGGCAATCCGATTTCGCCGTATCACCCGTGGAACAAGCGCACCCTGCCCCGGCCCGGTGCGCGGGACTGGAAGGACAAGTACACCTGGGCGTGCGCCCCACGATGGGACCGTCAGGTCGTCGAGGCCGGCGCGTACTCGCGGGTGCTCATGACTGCCCTCGCGCAAAAGATCCCGGACAACGACTTCATCTTCTCGACCGGGCATTCGCTGCGCATGATGGTGCCCAAGGGTGAGGTCGACGAACGTGAGGTCGAGTGGCACGTCCCGACCCAGTGGAACGCGTTCGAGCGCAACCGCGGGCGGGCCTACCATTACCTGTTCAGCCAGCTCGTCGGGCTCAACAGCCTGCTGGAGGCGTACTCGCTGTTCAAGCAGGGCGAGCGCAAGGTCGCGGCGATGGAGCCGCACGAACTGGAGAAGGCGATTCCGAAGGACGAGCAGGTCGCCGTGGGTTGGTGGGGCGCCGGGCGCGGCTGGTTGACCCATCACCTCGTCATGGACAAGGGCAAGATCACCAACTACCAGATCTGCACGCCATCGACGATCAACGCCTCACCCCGCGACCCGTGGGGGCAGCCGGGACCGTACGAAGAAGCGGTCATGAACACCCCGATCATCGAGGACATCTCCGACCCGTCGCGGTTCACCAGCATCGACATGCTGCGCACGATCCGCAGCTTCGATCCCTGCATGCCATGCACGACGCACGCCCATTCCGGTGACGGCGAGGTCGTGCGCGAGGTCAACACCTGCTCGTGCGGAGGCGACGACTGACACCCGGCGACCGGCCGCCGGCCGTGCTCGTCGGCAGCGTCAGCGAGCTGTTCCAAGGCGACCTCGATTTCGGCCGCCACGTCGTAGAACGGCTGCGGCTCGAGGATCTGGGTGCTCACGTGATCGTCGAGGAGCTGCATTACGGCGCCGTCGCCGTGATGCAGCGTTTGCAGGACCTGCGCCCAGCAGCGTTGGTCCTCGTCGGCGCGGCGAAGCGCGGTCGGGCTCCGGGCACCCTCGAGCGGCGTCGTATCCATCCACCGCTGGTATCCACGGCCGAGGTCCAGCTGGCCGTCGGTGACGCGGTGACCGGTTACGTCGCGATCGACCTGGTCGTCGAAATCGCTGCCGCCTTCGACGCGTTCCCGGCGCTCACCGTCTCGATCGAGATCGAGCCGGTCTTCGCGAGCTCGCGCGAGCAACTCAGCACCGAAGCGTCGGACCTGCTCGAGCCGGCGATGGCGCTGATCCGACGGGAGGCCGCCCGGGTGCCGGTGCTCGCGCTCGCGGGCGAGATCGGCACCCTGCTGGCCGAGGATCGGCTCGGTCCGGCTCCGGCCGTGGACATCGTGCGTGCCCTGCTCAGCGAGCTGAGTTCGCTGGCCGAGGACGGTCAGTGGGGCGCCACGTTCGCGCTGGCTGATCGCTTGCGCCAGGCGATTGTGGCCGGCCAGACCGGCGACTACATGGGCGGCGAGGACTGGGCGCTGTGGTGGGTCCTGCTCGAGGAGCTGGACCGGCTGCGGGCGGCCGAGGCGATAGACGTGGCGAGGTAGGGCGTAGTCAGTCCGGGTCTGCCGGCTTCTCCAACCAGCCCAAGTGCTGCGGGCGAACGGCCACTCGGCTGCCGCGAGCGGTGAGCAGCACCAGTGCCCCGTCGTCCTTCACGTCTACCGCCTCGCCTGTCACCTCCGGACCACCGGGTCCGACCGGGATCATCAGCGCGGTGACGTGGCGCCCCAGGGTCACGCAGTTCGCCCGGTAGTCCGCCAGGACGTCCTCGCGAGGCGCGTCGAGAGCGTCATCGACGGCGGCGACCAGGCGCGCCAGCAGGTCCGCCCGCGGCGAGTCGACACCTTCGACGACGACGCTGAGCACGATCCAGTCGACCCGGCCGGCCCCCAGCTGGGCATGCACGCCGAATGCCGCCCGCCGCTGCCCGGTCTCGGCGTCGAGGACCGTGTCCGGCCACTCGAGCACCGCCGGCGGCCCCGGCAGGGCGTTGCGCAGCGCTACCGACGCCGCCGGGTAGGGCCAGCCCTCGCGTTCGAGGCTCAGTTCGGGGCGAAGCACGAGCGAGAAGCCGAGGTCCTGCCCGGCTGTGACGTGTAACGGCAGCCCGTTGCGACCCCGTGGCGAGGCCTGGTAGTCGGCCACCACCAGAGCGCCACTCGGCGCGTCGGCGCGGGCCCAAGCCTGGGCGTCGGCCTCGGTGGACAGCAACGCCGGGTAGCTGCGCACCGCGCGCCCGGGCATGACGCCGAGCAGCGCTCCTGCCGACAGGTCTTCGGTCACGACCAGCCTGTCGGCGCGCCGAACTCGGCGGCGGCGCGCTCGAAGCTCGCGCTCATCCGCTGCCACTGCGGTATCGGGTAGCGGGCCATGCCCGACCGGATCCCCGCGCGGAACTGTTCCGCGTCGTCCTCCGGCAGCTCGGCGACCGCCCGCAGCACTGCGGCGATGACCTCCTCGTACGCGGCCGGCGGGAGTTCGAGGACGACGCCGAGCAGCGTCTCGGCGAGATCGTGGGCGCGCCCGGCACTGCCCAGCTGGCCGGCAATCCAGCCCCGCGCCGCTGCGCTGCGCACCGGCGGCTCCGCGTCCACCCAGCGCAGCACCTCATCGCGCACGATCGGCGCCCAGCGCTCGGTCGGTTGCGCGGCCAGCACGGTGGACAGCTCATCCCCAGTTCCCGGGCCGACGCGCGCGAGCAGTTGGCGCGCCTGCTCGATCACGGGCGCGTCCGCGCCGGGCGTCCCGATCGCCTGCAACGCGGCCAGTCGGGCGTCCGCGACGTCGCCGGCACGCTCGCGGGCCAGCGCCAGGTTCGCCTTGCCCATCGCGTATTCGGCCGGGCGCAGGCTGCGCGGATGGGCACCGATCGCGTCGAGGAAGCTTCGGGTAGCCGCTGCCGGATCGTCCTGGGCGAGGTGCAGCAGGCCCAGCGCGTTCGCCGCGCCGCCCAGGCCCGGGGCATCGCCTACCTTCATCGCCAGCTCGTAGGCAAGCTCCAACATCGGCCGGGCTGCGTCGAGACTGCCCTGGGTGAGCAGGCTGGTGGCATATTCCCGCGCGGCTGCGCCGGCCTGGGCGAGCTGCCCGTTCTGGGCGAATAGCTCATGGGCCCGGGCGAATGCCTGCCCCGACTCGACGGCGTCGGCTAGGTCTCGCACCACGAGTCCGAGGTTGTAGGTGGCCGCCGCCTCCTCGAGCGGCGAACCTAGCTCGGCGAAGAGTTCGATCGCCGTCTCGAACGCCGAGCGGGCCTGCTCGTCGCGTCCGGCGCTACGCAGCGCGACGCCCTGCATCATCTGCGCCTTGGCCTGTTCGAGCCGCATTCCGATGCGCGCGAAACTGTCGTGTGCCACGCTCAGCGCCGTCAGCGCCTCCGCAACTCGAGCCTGCTGGAGGTGCACGGCGCCGAGGTGAAACGCGGCGGTCGCATGCTGGGCGGGATAGCGATCGGCCGGGTACCGCGCCAATCGCGCCTCGAGTTCGGCGACGTCGGATTCTGCCGGTTGCACTGGCCCTACACTCCGGCGATGACCGCGTTGGTGGCGTGCTTCGGCAATGTGCTCCGGGCCGACGACGGGGTCGGTGTGGTGATCGCGCAACGGCTGCAGAGCGAGCCGATGCCGGCCGGAGCTCGCGTGCTCGAGGTGGGGATCGGTGGCATCCACCTGGTGCAGGAGTTGCTCTCGGGGGACGTGGATGTGCTGATCATCGTCGACGCGGTCGATCTCGGCCGGCCGCCGGGTACCGTGCTGGTGCAGCGCCCCGACGTACTCGACGTGTCGCTGCTCAGCGCGCAGCAACGACGCGACGAGTTGGCCGACATGCACCTCGCCACCCCAAAGCGGGCGTTGATGATGGCGCTCGGCCTGGGCGTTCTGCCGGCGACGACCCTGCTCGTCGGCGTGCAGACGACTGATACCCACGAGCTACGGGAGACGCTGTCCCCCATGACAACTCGCGCGGTAAACGTTGCGGTGCAGGAGGTTCGGCGGGTGCTCGCCGAGCATCTGCCGTAGTTGGCCATCGGCCCTCAAGCCGGGCGGGAACTGATTTGCAGCAACGTCGTCGTCGGTGGCGGGTGCGGCGCGGCCCCGCTGTCCGGAGCTACCTCCATGGCGATGAAGCCAGGTAACCCGTCACGCAGGGCCTCCTCGACCCGATCGCGCAGCGTTACTGCCGCTGCGCTGCACCCGGAACACGCGCCGGCCAGCCGAAGGCGCACCACACCCTGGGTGACGTCGAGGACCTCGACCTCGCCGCCGTGGCCCTGGATGTATGGGCGAACCTCGTCCAGGACAGCCGACGCCGCAGCCGGATCGTCCACGCCGATCCCGTAGGCCTGGAACAACCACGCCACGGCCGGGTCGGCAGCCGCGAGAGCCGCGGGGTCATCGATCAGCACCGCCAGTCTCGTCACAGCCAGTCGGTGCAGTGCGTCGACGCCGTCCAGGAGTTCGAAGACCGAGTCGCGAACCGTCTCGTCGAAGTCCTCGGTTTCGCCGAGGAGCTGCTCCATTCGATCGAGCAACGGCTCCAGCGCCGCCAGCGCCGGATCTCGTGCCGGATCAGCCTCACTCACCGGCACTGCGGACCTTCGTGATGGCGAAATCGATCAGCGTCTGGTTGAGCTCGACACCGTGTTTTGCCTTGGCGTGGGCAGCTACTGCCGCGACGAGCTCGTCGGCGGTCTCTGCGCGGGCAACGTTCTTGCACTCCACGCCGACGTCTGCGCAGCGGAACTCGACGGTCATTATCGGCACACCTTCCTGATCGTTCCTACGATGCGCGGGCGGTCGTGGCCCCGAGATCGCGACCAAGTTCTTCCAGTGCGCCGGCGACAGCGGTCAGATCCCCGTTGATCTGGTCGACAAGCGGCTTGACCGGCTCGACCCGGAAGGCGATCGAAGCGACACCGAAGGCAACTTTACCCAGCGTGTCGATGATGTGCCTCAGGATCACGACGACCCACAGCAGGTAGAAGGCCAGCGCGGCAACCAGAACGCCGCTGACGACGATGGCCGCGATTGCGGCAATGGACATGACTGCTCCCTCGTATCGACTATGAGGCGAGGCGCCGCAGTGCGCCGACGTAGGCAACGGCGTTGCCCGTTACCTCCCCTACCAGTTCACGGGTACGCACCAGCGCGGGGATCGGCTCGACAGCAACCGTGATGCCGACACCGTGCACGAGGATGTCGTCGGCGTAGCGCATACATTCGCGAGCCGAGCGGATCAGGCTGTTGGCGAGCACGATCACCACCGCGGCGACGACCAGCAAACCGACAGCGCTCATGATCCAGAGGACAACCATCGCCGCTTCCCGCCTCTACACTGAGTTGACCTTACCGGCAGTGTGTACCCAGGTACGTGTTCTGTGCTAGTACCGCCCCGCATGCAAGGAGAGCAAGGATGCCCGACGTAGACCCCTTCGACGGTCTCAAACTCGGTGTGGTGGGCAAGGGCGGAGTCGGCAAGACCACGGTCTCCGGCTTGTTGGCCAGGACGTACGCCGCACGCGGCAAGCGGGTGGTGGCGATCGACACCGACTCCAACCCGAACCTCGGGCTGGCGCTGGGCCTGTCGTTCGCCGAGACCGAAGCCGTGCCGGTTCTGCCG
>JBDTXT010000131.1:0-7193 GCA_040006035.1 Pseudonocardiales bacterium
GCCGAAGGACAGCCGCAGTGCGCAGGCCACTTCTTCGCGGACCCAGTCCTTGCCCGGCTCACCCGGCACGACCGGCTCCTCGTCGCCCAGTTCTGCCAAACCCCGGTACTGGCGGGCCTGCACCCAGCAGCAGTGCCGCTCCCACGCATCGATGTAGTTCACCAGCCCGACATGCGAGAGCCGGCGCGGATCCACCGCGCCCAGTGCGGTGAGCACGACCGAGCCGGGGGTGACCGTGCAGGCCCAGGCCGCCACGTCATCGGGCCACAGCTCGGCGTCGATCACGGTGGGAAGGTAGGGCCCCGGTTCGGGTGGCTCCGGCGGCTCGTCGTCCTCCCACCCGACCGGCTCGCTCATAGGGTCTATTATGCCAGTTCGGTCGCACCGAAAGCAAGGGTTGAGCGCAGGGTTCCTGAAGGTTTTTCCCTTATCTCATAGAGAGAAAACTGCAAGGTGGTCAACCCGGCGGGCCGGCCGAGGGTGACCACCGCAAGACAGGGACCCGAGGCCACAACCCAGCCCAGAGCGCGACTCCTCGTCGGCGCGCTTTTCGCTTTTCGCATTTCACCAGTCTCAAACAGCACCCCATCCGGCGCGGTACCCAGCACACAACCACAACAGCCTCTAACCTGACCCCATGGCCGACGCGATGCTGAACCAAGCCAGCCTCTCCTACGCCGAGTCCTTCCCCGCGGAAGACGACGTGACCAAAGCCGCAAGGGACCGCGCCCGCGAACTCGGCTGCGTCCCCATCGGCCCGGCCGGCGCGGCAACCCTTCGGCTCCTCGCCGCAGCCACCGGCGCCAAAGCAGTGGTCGAAGTCGGGACCGGGGCCGGAGTCTCCGGCCTAGCGCTGCTCAGCGGCATGACCGATGACGGCGTCCTGACCACAGTGGATGTCGAAGGCGAGCACCAGCGCGCCGCCAAGGAAGCCTTCGGCGAGGCCGGCATCCCCACCACCCGCTACCGCCTCATCAACGGCTCAGCCGCCGAAGTCCTCCCCCGCCTGCGCGACGCCGCCTACGACCTCGTCTTCGTCGACGCCGACAAGACCGCCTACGGCGTCTACTTCGAACAGGCCCTGCGGCTGCTGCGCCCCGGCGGCGTGATGGCGTTCGACAACGCCCTCTGGCACGACAAGGTGGCCGACTCCACCCAGCGCGACGCCGACACCACTACCTTGCGCGAGCTGTGCAAGACCGTCCGTGACGACAAGCGGCTCATCGCCGCACTCCTGCCGGTCAGCGACGGCCTGCTCGTCGCGGCCAAGCGCTAAGCAGGCTCCGCGGGTTGCAGCGCCCACTCCAGCACTGCTCGACGCACTGGGTCCGGCAGCATAAGCACCTGCGGCTCGGCCTCGACCCAGCCGGGCTTTTTCGTCCGCTTGGCCTGCGCCAGATGGTCACGGTCGATCGCACTGTCGGGGTCGAGGTCCGTCGATCCGCCGGCGCCGCGCACCGTGACCCAGTAGAGGTAGTCGTCCTCGCCCTCGCGCAACCGAAAGACGATCTCGATCGCCATGCGCTCACGGTCCAGCGTCGCGACGCACTCGTCGACGCGATCGTCGAGCATCCGCATCCACTTGTCCGCCTCGGCCCCCGCACCAGGCAGCACCTTGCCGCGGGACAGTTCGACGACTAGGCCGTCCGGGATGCTGGCTGGGCGTGAGTAGGTCATGCCGGCGATGCTGCCACGGCGTAACGTCGACAGGCGCCATGGCCTGCTACGTCGACACCGTCCGCTCCTACCCGGGCAAGGCGCTGCGCTACACCGAGTTCTGCCATCTACTGGCCGATACCCGCGCCGAACTGCACGCGATGGCCGATGACCTGGGCATTCCACGCCGGTTCTTCCAGGATCACGCTTGGCGCTGGCACCACGACCTACCCGAGCATCTGCGCGCCCGTGCGATCGAACTCGGCGCCATCGAGGTCACCATGCACGAGGTCGGCGCCCTGCTGCGCGCGCGACGCGCAACGTTGAGCGATCGAGGCGTCGCGTAGGTTCAAAGGGTGCAAATCACGATTCTGGCCGGCGGAATCGGCGGCGCAAAATTCCTGCGTGGCGTCCGCCTGGCCTGCCCGGACGACGAACTCACCGCCATCGTCAACACCGGCGATGACGTCACCCTGCACGGCCTGCGAATCTGCCCCGACCTCGACAGCGTCATGTACACACTGGGCGATGGCGCGGACGACGAGCGCGGCTGGGGGCGCAAGAACGAGAGCTGGCGTATCAAGGACGAACTGGCCACCTACGGCGCCGAGCCCTCCTGGTTCGGGTTGGGCGACCTCGACATCGCCACGCACCTCGTCCGTACCCGCATGCTCGACGCGGGCTACTCGCTCACCGATGTCACCGCCGCGCTGTGCGAGCGCTGGCGGCCGGGCGTCGCGCTGCTGCCGATGACCGACGACCGCTGCGAGACCCACGTCGTCGTGGACCTCGACGGCTCGCGGCGGGCGATCCACTTCCAGGAATGGTGGATCAAGCACCGCGCCGCCCTGCCAGCCCGGAGCTTCGTGCAGGTGGGTGTGGACGATGCACTGCCCGCCGTCGGCGTCATAGAGGCGATCGCCGGGGCCGACGTCGTCCTGATCGCGCCGAGCAACCCGGTGGTCTCGATCGGGACGATCCTCGGTGTGCCGGGCATCCGCGAGGCCCTGAGCGCCGCAAGCGCACCGGTCGTCGGCGTCTCCCCCATCGTGGGCAACGCGCCGGTACGTGGCATGGCCGACGCCTGCCTGCCGGCGATCGGGGTCGAGGTCAGCGCCGAAGGCGTGGGCCGCCACTACGGCAGCAGAAAAGAGGGTGGGCTGCTCGACGCGTGGCTCATCCACGATACCGACTCTGCCTCCGTCCCTGGGGTCACCGTGCGGGCGATCCCGTTGCTGATGACCGACGACGAGGCGACCGCGGCGATGGTGCGCGCGGCCGTTGACGTGGCACTGGACATGGCCCGATGACGGCGGGCGACCACGCCGCGCCGCACATCGAGATCTTGCCGGTACTCGGCATCGGCGAACTGCGGCAGGGCGACGACCTCGCGGCGGTGATCGCCGAACACGCCCCGCCGCTGCAGGACGGCGACGTACTGATCGTGACGTCCAAAGTCGTGTCCAAGACCGAGGGGCGGATGGTCGTCCTCGACACCGCCGATCCGGACGCGCGCGAGGTCGCCAGGCAGCTGGCGATCGAGGCCGAGACGGTGCGGATCGTCGCCGAGCGCGACGCGCTGCGCATCGTCGAGACCCGCCACGGTTTGGTGCTGGCCGCAGCCGGCGTCGACGCGTCGAACGTGTCGCGCAACGAACTCGCCCTGCTGCCGATCGACCCGGACTTCTCGGCTCACCTGCTGCGCGAAGGCATCCGGGCACGTCTCGGCGTCGAGGTAGGCGTCGTGATCAGCGACTCGATGGGACGACCGTGGCGCGCGGGCATCACCGACGCCGCCATCGGCGTGGCCGGGCTGACTGCGCTGACCGATCCACGCGGACGCACCGACGTGTACGGCAACGTCCTCGAGGTCACCCAGGTCGCCGTCGCCGACGAACTCGCGGCGGCCGGTGACCTGGTCAAGGGCAAACTCGCCGGAATCCCGATCGCGGTGGTTCGAGGCCTGGCCCGCGACGGAAAGTTGACCGACGACGGCCTAGGCAGTCGCGCACTAATCCGCGGCTCTGAGGAGGATCTGTTCCGCCTCGGGACGTCAGAGGCAATCGCACTCGGTCGCGAGGACGTCGGCTGGGCCACCGACATCGCGCCCCCCTTGCACGCCGACGCCGTCCGGGTCGTCACGGACCTGGAGCCGACGGGGTACCTCGATGCCGCGATACGGCAAGGCTTTCTCGGCTACCTCGCCGCCCGTCCGGATGCAATGTGGCGCTCCTGCGCGCCGGGACACCTCACCGCCAGCGCGCTGGTCATCGACCCGAAGCGCCGGCTCGTGTTGCTCACCCTGCATCCACGCGCCGGCATGTGGGTGCAGCTCGGCGGCCATTGCGAGCCGGGCGATCACACCGTGCTCGACGCCGCGGCCCGCGAAGCGCGCGAAGAGAGTGGCATGGGTGCGCTGTCATTCGACCCGGCACCCCTAGGCCTGGATGTTCATCCCATCACCTGCTCGCTGGGCGTGCCCACCCGCCATTTCGACGTGCGATTCCTCGCGGTAGCGCCCGCCGGCGCCGAGCCGGTCCGCAGCGAGGAATCCCTTGATCTGCAATGGTTCTCCTGGGACGCACTCCCGCCGGGCGCCTCACCTGAGCTACCGCGATTGGTCGAGGTGGCTCGGATGCGGCTGGGCCGGTGAGCCTGGCCGCGGTCCTGTCGAGCGTCGACGCGTGGCCGGTAACGACCGCTGCAGTCGCGGCCGTCGGACCCGACGGCGTGCTCGCGGCCTACGGCGCGACGGAGCAGCCGCTGCCGCTCGCGTCGGTCACCAAACCCCTGGCCGCGCTCACCGTGCTCGTCGCCGTCGAGGAGGGTGCGATCGAACTTGGCGCGCCCGCCGACGAGTCGCTCATCCCAGGGGCGACGCTGCGCCACCTGCTCGCGCATGCCTCGGGTCTGGCCCCGGAGCGGCCGCTGCGCTCGTTCGCGCCGGCCGTGCGGCGGGTGTACTCCAACGTCGGCATCGAACTGGCGGCGGCGCTGGTTGAGGCGGCGGTCGAGATGCCGTTCGCGTCCTATCTCGACGAGGCCCTGGTGCAGCCGCTCGGGCTGCGGGCCACGTCACTGCCCGGTTCGCCGGCGAGCGGCGGCCTGTCGAGCGTGGCCGACCTCGCGCGGGTCATGCAGGAACTCCTTACCCCCAAAGGCTTTCTGCACCCGTCGACCCTCGAAGAAGCGACCACCGTCCAGTACCCCGGGCTGCGCGGAGTGCTGCCGGGCTACGGCGGGCAGGACCCGAACGACTGGGGCCTGGGATTCGAGATCCGCGGGAACAAGCGGCCGCACTGGACCGGGTCGAACAACTCGCCGGGCAGCTACGGCCACTTCGGCCAGAGCGGCACCATGTTCTGGATCGACCCCGTCGCGCGGATCGGCCTCGTCGCGTTGACCGACCACAACTTCGACGCGTGGGCCATGGAGGCCTGGCCCAAGCTGTCCGACGCCGTCCTGGCCGCCGCCGTCTGACGCGACTCAGAACCAAGCTCCTACCCGTTTGCTAGATGGCGCGGATGTCGACGGGAGACAGCCGCGGGGCGAAGCGGGGCTTGCCCACCCCGGACAACTCGATGAGGCGCACGACGCGCTGGCGCTGACCGGCCCACGGCTCGAGCAGTTCGAGCATCTCGGTGTCGTCGCCGCGCGGGCGGCCGGTGAGGAAGTGCACGACGAGGTCCTTGAGGTGATAGTCACCGACGCTGACCGCGTCGGGATGACCGAGTGCGCGCTGTACGGTCTCGGCCGCCGTCCATTCGCCGATGCCGGGCACGACCCGAAGGCGGGCCACTGCGGCGGGGGCCTGCATCGCGACGCACTCCTCGAGCCGGGATGCGACCGTGGCCGCTGCTCGGATCGCCCGCTGCCGTTGGCCATCGACGCCCAGGCGGTGCCAGTCCCAGCTCGGGATGTCGAGCAGCGTCCGCGGCGGCGGCGGCACCCGCAGTTGGGTGGCCGGGCCCGGCGCGGGCCGGCCGAAGCGCCACAGCAGGTGCCGCCACGCCCGCCGGGCCTCGTGTCCGGTCACCCGTTGCTCGAGCACTGCGGGGACCAGCGCATCCATCACCAGGCCGGTCGCGGCCAGCCGCAGACCAGGACGGTGGTGCAGCACGTCGCGCAGCCGACGCTGCGAGCTCAGATCGAGCGCCGACCAGTCATCGCCGTCGCCCAACAGCACCGGTACGCGATCGAGCAGCCACTCGCGGCCGGCACCCCACGCCCGCGCCGTCACGGTGCCGCCGGCAGCCCGCAGGGCCACCGTGCCGTCGCCGTCCGGAGTTGCGCAGGCCCACCAGAACACCCCGGCCGCATCGAACAGATGTGCGGGGTCGCCGCTGCCGCGGTGCAGCGTGCCGAGCGTGGCAGCCAGATCGACGGGGCGTCGCGCGTCCCACACCCGATCCCGGGACGTGATCACTGGTCGGAGGAGAACCGGATGGCCCCGTCGGGCAGGATCACATCTGGCCACACCCGCGCCCCTCCGAGCAGTTCGACCCGGTCACCGATGCGCGAGCGGTCACCCACCACCGCATCCTCGAGCACCGCGCCAGCACCGACCACCGCGCCGTAGCCGATGACCGAGCGCCGCACCACCGCGCCCGGGCCCACCGTGGCACCGTCGAAGAGGACCGAGGCATCGACGACAGCACCGGCCCAGACCACCGCATCCCGGCCCACGGTCGTGCCGCCGGACAACAGTGCAGCCGGATCGACCCGGGCGCCGGGCAGCACCAGCGCGGAGCCCGTCGGCCCCGGCAGCGCCGGCGATGGGGCCAGCCCCAGCACCAGGTCGGCCGAGCCGGCGACGAAGTCCTCGGGACGGCCCAGGTCGCGCCAGTAGGTCTCATCGACGTGACCGATCACCCGCGCGCCGGCCGCCAGCAACCCTGGGAACGTCTCGCGCTCGACCGAGACCGGCCGCCCGGTCGGGATGAGGTCGATGATGGGGCGGCGGAACACGTAGGTGCCCGCGTTGATCTGGTCGGTGACCGGCTCGGGATCCTTTTCGAGGAACGCCGTGACCCGGCCGTCAGCATCGGTGGGCACGCAGCCGAACGCCCGCGGGTCGTCGACCTTGGTCAGGTAAAGCGTGATGTCGGCATTGGTCTCGGCGTGCGTTGCCAGCAGCGAGCGCAGATCGACGCCGGACAGTACGTCGCCGTTGAAGACCAACACGGTGTCGCCGCGCAGCCGCTCGGCCAAATTGCGGATCGCGCCCGCGGTGCCCAGCGGCACCGATTCGACGACGTACTCCATCTCGACGCCGAACGCGGCGCCGTCACCGAAGTAGGACTGGAACACTTCGGGCCGGTAGGACGTGCCGAGCACGACGTGCGTGACCCCGGCCTCGCGGATCCGGCCGATGAGATGGGCCAGGAACGGCACCCCGGCGGTGGGCAGCATCGGCTTGGGCGCCGACAGCGTCAGCGGCCGCAGCCGCGTGCCCATGCCGCCGACCAGGATCACCGCGTCCGTCGCGACCACCGTCACCTCACCTTTCGCTTGGCGACGAGACTACGGCGCGCGTC
>JBDTXT010000132.1:0-7174 GCA_040006035.1 Pseudonocardiales bacterium
TTAGGCCCTTGAATGGGCACTCCGCGCTTCGCCAAGGCGGACACAGGAGAATTTTCGGCGTGAAGATCACGAGCTCGCTCAACGCAACAGTGCCCCCCGAACGACTGTGCGCGGGTTGACCACGTCATCAGGCAACCGCTCCGCGCCGATATGTGCACTCCTCGGCCGCGGTCGGTCAGCCGATACCTCGGCTACATCCGCCAGCGCCCAGGTGGCATCGGCCGTCCGGTTCGTTACCGCGGCGACCTTTCGGGCGCGTGACCAAGCTGCGATGCTGGCGTCGATCTTCCAATAACTGTGAGGCGACCGGTGAGCACTGAATTTCGGGTAAGCGTGCAGGCGGGCGACGGGATCGTCGCGCGGTTCGGGTCGACGGTACTGGTCGCCGACGCGAGCACCGGCTTTGAGTCGTTTACGCAGGTTGTCCTCGATGAGCTCGACTCATCCGACACGTCGGCCTCCGATCTCGCCTGGCGAGTGGCGAAATTGCTGGTGGACAACCGCGACGCGGCTCCGGCGTTCGGTCTGGTGATCGGGCTCCATAACGGGTATCACTTGTTCCTGCACGGTGCGGTTCGGGCCTTCGTGGGCGACACCGAGGTGTCGGGCAGCGACGCGCTGACCTGGGTGGATCACAAGGTGTCCGACCCAGGCGTGACGCTCACGCTCACGCTCGCATCGAGCGGTGCCGTGCCCCCGGACCCGCGTGCCGACCTGCGCGGCGGGCTCGTCCCGGGATCGGGTCTGGTCCTCACCCCGTCCGGCGCGCACGCCGTCGCGTTCCCACCCGCGCCGCGGCCCGCTGCGATACCCGAGACGGCACCCGAGCCACCTGCCGACGTCCTCGAGGTGAGCGGCCCCGAGACGGGGTTCGTCCCCAGCCCCTCGCTCGACACAATGAGCGGCTCGATGCCGCTGGCAAGCAACGAGCCGCTGCCGGCGCCGCCGGCTGACGTGCCGACACCGGCAGTTGTTCCGGACGTGTCGCCGGACGTCCCCGAGTTCGCCGCTGTCTTGGCCCCGTCGGGGGAGACGGTCGCGCTGAAGGAATCCCTCACCGCGCTCATCGCCGACGACGGCAGCCGTACGCCGCTCGATCGCTCCTACGTCTTCGGCCGCGAGCCCCAGCAGGACGAAACCGTGGCCAACGGCGAAGCCTCGCCCATCCGCCTCGACGACCCGGAGAAACTGATCTCCCGCGTGCAGGCCCGCCTGCACGTCGACGAGCACGGCGTGACGATCCAGGACGCAAAGTCGGCCAACGGCACCTTCATCGCCGCGCAGGGGGCGACCGAGTGGGTGCGGCTCGGCGAAGGTCCAGCCGCGCTACCGGTCGGCTGGAGCATCCGGATGGGCCGCCGCGTCTTCACCCACTTCAGCGTGGGGACGTAGCAGCTCAGACGACCGCGGCGGGCCGCTTGGCCGCCTCTTTCAGGGCGAGCCAGTTTCCGCGCCGCAGCTCGGCCAGCGTCGCCGTATCGACCAGCTGCGCCTTCTTCACGGCGAGCGTCGCCGCGGCGAGAAAGTCCGGATGGTGGCCGATCACGAGCGCGCCGACGACCACTCCGTGCGAAATCACGAGCTTGCGGTACGAGGGCAGCCGCGGATTCTCGTCCGAGATCACCTCGTCGCCGGGCTCCGGCTCGATGCGCCCGGCAGCGGAGAGCTCAAGCCCGACCCCCTTGAGGATCATCGCCGGGTTGTCGGCGACGAGCCGCTCGTCCCCGCCGAGGGCGTTGAGAGCCGCCACCTCACCCTGCTTCGCGCCAACGGGCCACAGCCCGAGCACCGACCGGCCGTGCTCGGCGACGTCGCCCGCCGCGAAGACACCGGGTGCCCTCGTCGCCATCCGGTCGTCGACCAGCACGCCGCGGTTGACCGCGATGCCTGCGCGCCGAGCGAGGTCGACGTTGGGCGTGATACCGACGCAGGCGAGGAATGCGTCGCACGGCAGCGTTCGCCCATCGACGAGCCGCACAGTGTCGACGCGTCCGGCCGCGCCGCCGAGGCCCGCCGTCGCCGCCCGGTACAGCACCCGGATGCCGAGCCGGTCGAAGTGCGCGTGCCCGAGTGCACTCGCCCGCACGTCGATATTGCGCGACATCAGCCGCTCGCCGCGCTCGAGGACGGTCACCTGCAACCCCAGCGAGTGCAGCGCGTGCGCCGCCTCGAGCCCGAGCAGGCCGGCTCCAGCGACCACCGCCTGGCGTGCCCCCTGCGCCTGCGCGTACGCCCGGATCTGGGACGCGTCGTCGGCCGAGCGCAGCACGAACGTGCCCGGCATACCGAAGCCCTCGAATGGCGGCACCGTGCTGCTCGACCCCATCGCCAGGATGAGCCGGTCGAAGACGAGCTGCTCACCAGTGCCGAGCCGCACCCGCCGGTTGGCCAGGTCGAGGTCGGTGGCCAGCGTGTTCAGCCACGTCGTGATCCGGTTGTCCGTGTACCACTGCTCCTCGAGCAGGTAGAGCCCGCTCATCGCCGAGCGTCCGTAGACGATGCGCGAGATGCCCATGCGGTTGTAGAGCAGGTGCGACTCGGCGCCGATCAGGTGGATCTCACAGTCGGGGTGCCCGCGCCGGACGAAGTCGGCCGCCGTCACGCCGGAGATGCCGTTGCCGATCACGACCACGCTGGTGATCGAGCGGTCATACCGAACCGGACGCTCAACCGGACCAGCAGCGCCGCGCTCGGGCGTCAAGCTGACCTGCACGGATCCCGTCTGGATGCGGGCGCAGCAGGCCATCCGGGTGGATGGCGCGAGGCCGAGGCGCCGCAGCGTGGTCAGCTCCTCGTCCTCCGGCTCGGAGAGGTCGTCGGCGCCGCTGAGCACCGCGACGGGATCGGCCCCGCAGACCCCCATCCGGCAACCCGCCTCGATCTGCAGGCCACACGACTCGGCGAGCTCGAGCAAGCTCATCCCGATCTCGGCGGGCACCGGCTCGTCGCGCTGCACGAAGCGCACCTCGGCGGCCTCGTCGGCGGACGCCTCGATATTCTCGAGCGCCTTCGCCGCCGCGGGCGCGATGTGGCTGGTCGTGGGCAGCGCACCGCTCTCGATCAGGAAGCGGCGCTCGGTCCAGTACGTCCGCGACAGCCAGATCCACGACAACGCGAGCACGACCGCGCGGAACGGCCATCGCAACCACTCCAGGCCGGACGTGCCGATGATCGTCTCGAACGCGTGGATCAGGGTGAGCGAGCTGTACCAGTAGAAGACGTTCAGCGCGGCCGCGCCCCACAGCGCCGTCACCATTCCGGCGCTAATGCCGCCCAGCGCCTCGAGCGCGAAGAACCCGCCCACGCTGCAGAACACGTACAGGGCAAGGCGTTCGTACAGGTGCGGCGTCGAAAGATCGGTGCGGCCGACGAGCATGAAGAAGCCGAGGACGAAGCCAGGCAGCGCGCTCGCGAACAACCGGCGCGGCTGGCTCCACTGCGGGTCGGGGTCGTGCAGATCAGCCTGCTGAGCGACCTGTGGCTTGAAGTCGTAGCAGTTCTTGGTGCACGCGACACACGGCTGGCAATGCGTGTTGGCAACGACGAGGAACGGCGTCTGCCCGTACACGCGCTGCAGCGGCAGCAGCGGGCAGACGCTGCTGCACCAGCCGCTCTTGCCCCTGAACGTCACACCCATGAGGAACGCGCTGAGGATCGTGACGCCGAGGAGGACCCCCGTGGCTCTGCCGTTGACGTTGAACACGGCGAGCCGGGCACCGGCGATGCCGAAGAACAGCGCGATCGCGACGAGGTAGCCGCGCTCGCGCAGCCAGCGCGGCGCCGTGAACGCCTTGCTGAACTTGAGCACACGCGGCGTCTGATTCGCCGCCGCGAGCGGGCAGATGTTGCGCCACAACCCCGGCGCGAGAAAGAACAGGATCGGCAGCAGCGGCACGATCACCATGAAGAACGTGAACAGCGCACCTGCCGGCCGCACGAACATCGCGACGACCAGGGCGATGTAGGCGCACATGCTCAGCGCCCGTACGAGATGCCAGAAGCCGCTCGGCAGCCGGCCCGGCAGCTCCAGATAGTTGGGGAACGACGGCCGATCGGGGGCCGCCTCGCGTCCCATGAACGCCCATCGCAGCACGCGCTCCACCCGGCTCGGCACGACCGCCATCGCCGGCAACGGCGGCGGCGGGGGCAGCGGCGCGATGGAGTCGAGCGTGAGGATCCGGTGCTGCGGTATCTCGGCAGGCGAGGCGGACACGGGCGCGATCACGACCAGTTCGGTGCGGCCGAGCCGGATCACGTCCCGATCGTCGAGTGTGACGCGGCCGTCGATGCGGACGCCGTTGACCGTGGTGCCGTTGCGGCTGCCCAGGTCGACCACTGACAGCCCCAGCGGGCTCGGCAGCAGCTTCACGTGCCGGCGCGAGACTCCCTCGTCGGCGAGCAGCACGCCGTCGCACTCGCGGCCGACCTCCAGGCCGCGGTCGACGACGACGCGACGCGGACGCCGCCCCGGCTCGCGTACCTCAATCTCAGCCGGACGGGCCATCTCAGATCGCCGCCTGAGCCAGCCGCATGCGCTGCGACAGGACGCGTCCGACGTCGAGCACGAGAGCCATGGCCAGCTCAGGATTGGTGCGCCGCAGAGCGCCGAAGCTCTCGTGGGTGAGTTCGGACGCGGAGACGTCGGTGAGTGCCCGCACGAGGGCCGAGCGCTCGCCGCCGTCGAAGAATGCCAGCTCGCCGACGACGCTGCCCGCGCCGATCGTCGCCACATGCCGCCACTTGCGGTTGGCCGGCGCGAGGACCTCCACCTGCCCCTCGATAACGAGGAACAGCGACCGGCTGCCCGGGCCGGGCGAGATCAGCGTCTCGCCGGGGGCGAGCCGCCGGACGGTCGCGAGGCGGAGCAGCTCGGACCACTCCCGCTCGGACGCGTGCGGCAGGAACGGTCGGAGCTGCTCCGCAGCCCCTGACTGTTGCGCACCGCTCGGGTAGTCGAAGAAGGTCATGCCGCCCACCCAGCTAACCGGACCGAAGGGTGACGCTGTACGGCCCGACCAAGTGCCCGTTGTCCGAGTTGTACACCCGGATGCTCCACGTGCCGCTCGTCGTGATCACGCAGCGCCCGGCCTGGCCGCAGCCGTCCGAGCCGAAGTATGTGGTGCTGCCGGCTGGCTTGCGGAGCTCGTAGTACACGTAGCCGCTCGTGCAGTTTGTCGACATGTCGCCGGTCAGAAAGATCGCCTCGCCGGTCTGGGCGCCGAACCGGTATGTGCTGTACTGCCCGAACTCGGTGATCGCCCCCGTGACCGTCTGCCCCCGAGTGATCGTCGAGTCTTTGTTGGTCACCGCGTAGATGTGGAAGCGGTACGGCCCGGTCTCGTGGTCGGTGGCGGCGCCATCAACGCGCACGCTCCACGTGCCACCGGTCTTAATCCCGAAGCGTCCGGCGTTGCTGCAGCCGCCGGCGCCGAAGTAGGTGTTCGAGCCGTCGGGCTGGCGCAAACCGTAGTAGATGACCTCGTAACCAGCCACGCGCGTCCTTTCCGGAGTGGCCCAATTCTGGACCAGGGCGATCACGAATACCAGGTGCCGAACGCATACGATCTCGGGTGTGACGGCGCCGCCTGAAGCCACCCGCTCGCCGATGCCGCGCGGCTACGAGTTCGTCCGCGTGCTCGGCAGCGGGGGTTATGGGTGGGTCGCGCTCGCCCGGCAGAGCGCGCTCGACCGGCTGGTCGCGGTCAAAACGCTGTACTCCGGAGGCTATGACCAGGCCGAGCGGCGTCGCCTCGAACGCGAAGGGCGGGCGCTCGCCCGACTGCGGGACACGCGGATCGTCGCCATTTACGCGATGGAGGAGGTTGGCGACGACCTCGCGCTCGTGCTCGAGTACGTCGACGGCGGCGACCTCAAGGGCGCGCTCAAGGACCACACGCTCTCCGGGCCGCAGCTGCTGCGCGTGCTGACCGACACGGCGACGGCGCTCGACCGCGCCGCCGCGGCCGGGATCGTCCATCGCGACGTCAAGCCGGGCAACGTTCTCGTCACGCGTGACGGGCGGGGAAAGCTCACCGACTTCGGCCTCGCCCGGCTGACCGCGTCGGCGGGCGAGTTTCGCACCGGGGGCCCCGTCGTGATCGGCACACCGCTGTACATGGCCCCCGAGCAGATCAACGATCCTGAGCACGAGTCGTCTGCGGGCGACGCCTACAGCTTCGCCGCGATGGCCTACCAGGTACTGCTCGGCCGTCCGCCCTTCAAGGGCGACGCCCTCGATCTGTTCTGGAACCACACCAGGGTGCCGCCGCCGCCGCCGCGCTCGATCCTGCCGACACTGTCCGCCGACGCGGACGCAGTGCTGCAGGCCGGACTGGCGAAGCACCCCGCGCACCGACCGACACCGGGGCAGCTGATGGCCATCCTGAACACGCATCCCGAGGACTGGACGCACTTCGTCGCGGCGCCACGCCCGGGCGAGCCCCCGCGTCCCGCGTCGCACGTTCCCGCGGGCGCCACAAGGCCGACCGCGCCGCCCGCCTTCGCGCCGCCCGACGCCGCGACCTCTGGCATCAACCTGTTCGCCGGCGACGCGCCGTGGGTCGAGGTACCCGTTTACCGCCCGCCGGTGATCGAGAAGAAGAAGCCGTTTGTCCCGCCGCTGCTGGTCGGTGCGGTCGTGGGCGTCGTGGTGGTCGTGATCGTGGCGTTGCTCCTGCTGTGATCAGTATGGGTTCGATCGTGCTCGATCGCGACCTGCATGATCACGACCCGACGGCACGCGTCATCGAGCTCGACACACTCGATCACGGCGAATCCTGGCAGGTCGAACAAAACAGAAGTAGTGTCCTCCACGCTCGTGGCGTACCCGTCGATCTCGCGCAACGTTGCTGCCACGCCGACCGAACGCAGATGAAACCTTCTGGTGCGTCGTGTTCGACCCCCATCACCCGGGCCTGACGGGCCAGCGGCTGATCACAGTCTCACGGCGTACGGGGCGCGGACCTACGATCACGGCATGACCGATGGACAGCTCAGCGAAGCCAAGCAGCTCGAGATCATCAGAGCGATTCTCGCCGAGCCTGTTCCGCGCTGGTTCCAGAACGCGCCCGTCGCGCGAACTCCTATGCCGAGCAGCTGCGCCGAATCGCTGAGGTAGCCGGTAACGGGGCTGATGTGTCCGAGCCGAGCTGATCCAGCGCGCACGCGTAACCGT
>JBDTXT010000133.1:0-7163 GCA_040006035.1 Pseudonocardiales bacterium
TCGATGTGCAGGTCGCCCTCGACCTGGACGGTGAGGTCGAACAGGCCGTGCTTGCCGAAGGACGTGAGCATGTGGTCGAAGAACCCGACGCCGGTGGAGATGTCGCTACGACCCGTCCCGTCGAGATCGATCTCGACGAGCACCTTGGTCTCGTTGGTCTGCCGTTCGATGTTGCCGTGACGGCTCATCGCATTGCCTCTTCCAGTGCGGCCCGAAACGCCGCCATCTCGTGTGGCGTGCCGATCGACACGCGCAGCCATCCCTCGGGCCCAGTCTCCCGGATCAGCACTCCGCGATCGAGCAGGTGCTGCCATACCGCGTGGCGGTCCGGGAAATCACCGAACAGTACGAAGTTGGCGTCGGAGTCCGCGGCCCGCAGTCCACGCGAGCGCAGCCAGTCGACGGTGGCGTCGCGCTCGGCGCGCAACTCGGCCACCCGGGCCAGCAGTTCGTCGGCATTGGCCAGCGCCACCCGCGCCACCGCCTGGGACACGGCGGACAGGTGATAGGGCAGCCGCACGATACGCATGGCGTCCACGACTGCGGGCGCGGCGGCGAGATAGCCCAGCCGGCCACCGGCCAGCGCGAACGCCTTGCTCATGGTGCGGGTGACCACCAGCCGCGGGTGGGCCGCGAGCAAGGTCAGCGCGCTCGGCGTGCCGGCCCGGCGGAATTCGGCGTAGGCCTCGTCGACGACGACCATGCCCGGTGCAGCGGCGCAGATGGTCTCGATCACGTCGAGAGGCACGGCGGTGCCGGTGGGGTTGTTAGGCGACGCGATGAGCACGACGGCCGGCTGGTGTCGGGCGAGGTGCTCGACGGCGTGCTCGACGTCGACGGTGAAGTCCTCCGCGCGACGCCCGGCGATCCACGTCGTGTGCGTGTCCCGCGCGTACTCCGGATACATCGAGTACGTCGGCGCGAACGACAGCACCGAGCGGCCGGGTCCACCGAAGGCCTGCAGCAGTTGCAGCATGATCTCGTTGGAACCGTTCGCGGCCCACACGTTGTCGACGCCGATGCCGCCCGTGCCGTCGGCCGTCAGGTAGGCAGCGAGGTCGGCGCGCAGGGCCACCGCGTCGCGGTCGGGGTAACGGTTGAGGCCGGCCGCGGCTTCGGCCACCGCGCGCCCCATCTCGGCGGCGACGGCTGCGCTCGGCGGGTACGGGTTCTCGTTGACGTTCAGCCGCACCGGCACGTCGAGCTGCGGCGCGCCGTAGGGCTGCTCGCCGCGCAGTTCGTCGCGCAACGGCAGGTCGGCCAGCGTCACGGCGGGGGTGGTCACGGCAGCCGCACGGCGACGGCGGCGCCGTGCGCGGGCAGGTCCTCGGCGTCGGCGAGGGCGAGGACGTGCGGCGCGACCTCGATCAGCGCGGCGCGCGAGTACTCGACCAGGTGGACGCCTTTGAGGAACGACTGCACCGACAGGCCCGAGGAGTGCCGGGCCGTGCCACCGGTCGGCAGCACATGGTTGGAGCCCGCGCAGTAGTCGCCCAGCGACACCGGCGCGTGCGGCCCGACGAAGATGCAGCCGGCATTGCGCACCCGCTCGGCCCAACTGCGCGCATCGGCCGTGATCACCTCGAGGTGTTCGGCGGCGTAGGCGTCGACGACGGCCAACCCCTGCTCCAGGTCGCGGACGATGACGGTGGCCGACTGCTGCCCGGACAGCGCGGCCCGGATCCGCTCGACGTGCTTGGTGAGTGCGACCTGCCGCTCGACCTCGGTGTCGACGGCGTCGGCCAGCTCGATCGAGTCGGTGACCAGCACGGACGCGGCCAGGGTGTCGTGCTCGGCCTGGCTGATCAGGTCGGCGGCGACGTGCACCGGGTCGGCGGTGGCGTCGGCGAGCACCGCGATCTCGGTGGGGCCGGCCTCGGCGTCGATGCCGACGACGCCGCGCACCAGCCGCTTTGCCGCCGCGACGTAGACATTCCCCGGGCCGGTGATCACGTCGACGGGTTCGATGCCCAGCGCCGGGTCTCCGTACGCGGCCAGCGCGATGGCCTGGGCCCCGCCGACCGAGTAGACCTCGTCGATGCCGAGCAGCGCGCACGCGGCCAGGACGGTTGGGTGCGCCAGCCCGTCGAAGTCGCGCTGGGCGGGTGAAAACACGGCGATGTGCTCGACGCCGGCCACCTGGGCGGGCACGACGTTCATCACGACGCTGGAGGGGTATACGGCCACGCCGCCGGGCACGTACAGACCCACCCGGCGCACCGGCATCCAGCGCTCGGTGACCGAACCGCCGTCAACTACCCGCACGTCGACGTCGTCGCGGCGCTGGGCCTCGTGCACGACCCGCGCCCGGCGGATCGACTCGGCCAGCGCGTCGCGCACTGCGGGGTCCAGGGCGGCCAGCGCCTCGGCCAAGGCGGCCGAGGGCACTCGGGGCTCGGGCACATCGACGCCGTCGAAGCGCAGCGTCGCCTCGCGAGCGGCCGGATAGCCGCGCTCCGCGACGGCCTGCACCAGCGGCGTCACCGACTCGAGGGCGGCGCGCACGTCGACAGCGGCGCGTGGCAGCAGCCGGCGCACACCGGCCGGGTCGGCAGCGGTCAGGTCCAGTCGGCGCAGCACGCCCACAGTTTACGGGCGTCCCCGCCCCCGATTCCCCGTCGAGCCCGAGCAGCGGCCGCGGGCGAGTGTCGTGATCGAGCCGTAACGTGAGCTTCGTGGCCGATGTCATACCGGTGTTCCCGCTCAATGCGGTGCTGCTGCCCGGAATGGCGCTGCCGCTGCACATCTTCGAGCCGCGCTACCGCCAGTTGCTCGTCGACGTGCAGAGCGACTCAGGGCCGGCCACGTTCGGCATCGTCGGACTGCGCAACGGCTCGAGCCTCGGCTCTCCCGGGACGGGCCAGTCCGAACCCGAGATCGTCGAAGTAGGCACGCTGGCCGAGATCCTGGACGTGACTACTTATGCCGACGGCGCCTCGGATCTGCTCACGGTCGGCAGCCGCCGCTTCCGCATCCGCGAACTGCTCACCGAGGGCACGCCGTACCTGCGCGCCAGCGTCGACTGGCTCGAGGAGCGCGACGGTGAACTGCACCCGGCCCACGCCGCGGCCACCCGGCGCCTGTGCATCGAGTACTTCACGTTGCTGGCCCAGTTGACCGGCCGCGAGGTCGACGACCAACTGCCTGGCGATGCGAACCTGCTGTCCTACCACGTGGCCGCGCACCTGCCGTTGACTCTCCAGGACCGTCAGGACCTGCTCGTAGAGCCCACCGCGGCCGACCGGTTGCGGCGCAGCATTGCCTTACTGCGGCGGGAAATACTGCTGCTGCAGAGCACCCGCAGCATCTCGGTGGCCGCCGACCTGCTCAACCTGATCCCACACCCCAACTGAGCTGCGCGGTTCCGGCCGGCCGAGATCGTCCTCGGCGGCGAACGAGGCGCACACCCCGTAGACCAGGACGGCCACCGTCGCCTCGAGCAGGAACAGCCCGCGCATGTGCACCGAGAGTGGCAGGTGCTGCAGCAGCGTGTTGGTCTTGCCGCTTCCGGTGCCGCCGGCCAGCGTGTGACCGAGCACGCCCGTCAGAAACGAGCCCAGCAGACCGCCCACCCCGAGCGCCAGGGCGATGACCGGCCCACGCGTCGACGTCCGGAACCACGCCACCAGGCCGGCGAGCAGTCCGGCACCAGCACAGATGACGGCGAAGCGACCGTCGCCCGCGATGAACGCCTCGGTCTCGTCGGGCTGGATGGCACCCGGCGCCACGACGTAGCCGAGCGGCCCGGGCGGACTCCACCACTGCCACAGCACACCGAGCAGCGCACCGAGGACCGCGAGGCCGAGCACGACGTAGATCCCGGCTTTCACATCCTCGCGCGGCGCCCAGCGCGGCGAGCGCCGCCGGTGCGCACGCGCCACGACAGGGCCTTCGACCGTGTCGGGCCGGGCCGGCTGGATGGGGGAAGTCACCGCGCCAGTCTCTCAGCCGCGCAGCGGGCCCTGCTCGGGTGGTCGCAGTGGTGCATGGCTCTCAGTGGCCGACCGTGTCGCGCAGGATCAGGTGCAACTCGTCGACCCGTGCCTTCGGTACCACTCGGTCGACGTCGAAGTCACGCAGTTTGGCGACCGTCTCGCGGCGGCGTTCCTGGCGGAGAAAGCGAAACGGCAGCAGCGGCAACGTCCAGATGTGACTCGGCAGGCCGACGCGGCGCAACTCGCCGAACACGTCGGACTTCGTGTTCTCGACGAGCGCATTGAGGCGCTGCTCGATCGGGCGGTAACGCGCGGCGCCGCTCAACCGTCTCAGCACCCCACGCAGGATGGCCCGCATGGCGAGGATCCCGAGTCCGACGACCGCGATGACGATGGCCCAGAACGTCGAGCCGGCCCACCACTCGACCAGCCCGGCCAGGGCCAGGACCACCAGCGCCGCGATCAGCAGGCTGTTGCTGACCGACTCGATGACGGCCCGTCCGACCAGGTAACGAGCCAACGCCCAGCGACTGGCCGGTGACCCCTGCTCGAAGGCACCGACGTCGTAGTTGACCGACTCGTTCGGGTCGGGGGATGGCAATGCGGGGTCCATGCCTCACGACGGTACCGACGGTAGCGACACGTGCCGCCCACCACCCCGTCTCTGTGAGTGGTGCGTTGGGGCTGAGTGGTGCCTTACAGCGCACCCTGAGCGAAGAACGCACCACTCAGCGAGGGGTACGGCGCGGGGCCGAGCGCGTGGGCGTTGGCCTGAGCACAGCCCGCAGCCCCGGCGCCAGCCGCCTGACTAATTCATCAACGGGCATCGTCGCGATCGGGTCGAGTTGCACCAGGTAACGGGTGAAGATCAGCCCGGTGATCTGCGCGGCGAACATGGCGGCCCGCTGGCGGGCATCGGCGCCGCCCAGCCGCTCGGCGATCCGGTCCACGATCTCGCGCTCGGCCATCTCGCTGACCAGCCTGGCCACGTCCGAATCATGCGCGGCGGCGCGCAGCATGACGTGCAGCGGGGCGCCTCGTTCCGGGTCGTCCCAGGTGGCCAGCAGCGCGTGCAACACCCGTTCTGGCAGCCCTTCGAGCTCGCCGGGCAAGACGCTGGCCAGCACCTCGGCCGGGTTGGCCGACAGGGCCAGCGCGGCGCCGAACAGGCCGTGCTTTGACCCGAAGAAGTAGCTGATCAGCGCCGCGTCGACCCCAGCCTGGGCCGCGATCGAGCGCATGGTCACCGACGCATAGCCCTCGGCCAGGAACCGCTGGCGGGCTACCCCGAGGATCTGCTCCCGGGTGTCGGGCGCGCCGGGTCGCCTGCCGCGGCCGCTTTTATTCATCACAGTTGAAATTTACGGGATGGATCTGCCAAGTTCAATTCTGCACCGCTGAATTGATGAGGAGATCCCGATGCAATCCCTGACACCGTCCACCACGACGACGAGGCACCGTGCGGTACTGGCCGTCACCTGCCTGGCCTTGGCGACAGTCGTCGCCGCGGTCGCGTCGTTGAACGTCGCGCTGCCCTCACTCGCGCGCGACACCCGCGCCAGCCAGACCCAGCTGTCCTGGGTGATCGACGCGTACGCGCTCGTGTTCGCCGCGCTGCTGCTGCTCGGCGGCGCCATCGGCGACCGCTACGGCCGACGGCGGGCCCTGCTCGCTGGATTGACGATCTTCGCAACGGGGTCGGTCGCCGCGATGAGTGTGAGCAGCGCCGATGCGCTCATCGCGATGCGCGCCATCCTCGGGCTGGGGGCAGCACTCGTCATGCCGGCCACCCTTTCCACCATCACCAGCACCTTTCCCCGGGAGCAACGCGCCCGCGCGATCGGAGTCTGGGCGGGCGTGGCCGGCGGCAGTGCGATCCTCGGCCTGCTCACCTCGGGCCTGCTGCTCGAGCAATGGTCGTGGCGCTCGGTCTTCGCGCTCAACATCGTGCTCGCGATCGCGGCGATCCTCGGCACGCTGCGGGTCGTCCCCGAGTCCGCGGACCCCGCGGCCCCGCGACTGGACGCGATCGGTGCCGTGATCACGGTCGTCGGACTCGGTGCGCTCGTCTACTCCATCATCGAGGCGCCGAATGCGGGCTGGGCCAGCGCACGCACCCTGGTCGGGATCAGTGCTGGGCTGGCGGTGCTGGCCGCTTTCGTCGGGTGGGAGCTCACCCGAGCCAATCCCCTGCTCGACCCGCGGCTGTTCCGGCACCGCGCCTTCACCGCGGGCACGCTGTCGCTCACCGTCCAGTTCTTCGCCTTCTTCGGGTTCATCTTCCTGGTGCTGCAGTACCTGCAGCTGGTGCGTGGCGACAGCCCGCTCGTCGCCGCCCTGAGCCTCATCCCGATGGCGCTCACGCTGATGCCGAGTTCGCGCGGCGCCGCACACCTGGCCGCCCGGTTGGGCAACCGCCGCGTGTGTGTCGCCGGACTGGTGCTGCTAACCGGTGCATTGGTCGTCCTGGCCCAACTCGACGGCAACAGCTCCTACTGGCTGCTGCTGTGCGGCTTGGTGCCGCTCGGCGCGGGCATGGGGCTGGCCATGACGCCCGCCACGACAGCGGTCACCGGCGCGCTGCCCCAGGCTCAGCAGGGCGTCGGCTCGGCCATGAACGACCTGGCTCGTGAGCTGGGTGGCGCCCTGGGCATTGCCGTCCTGGGCAGCGTGCTGCAGTCCACCTACCGCAACCACCTGCACCTGAGCGGGCTCCCGCAGCCGCTGGCCGACAAGGCCCGCTCGTCGCTGGCGTTGGCCAGCCGGCTCGGCGAGCCGGTCACCCGGCACGCGCAGGCCGCGTTCGTGGACGGCATGCAGTCGGCGCTGCTGTGCGCTGCTGCTGCCGTGGCGGCAGCCGCGATCGCGGTGGCCGTCCTGCTGCGGGGCAGCGAATCGGAGGAGTCGGGCCTCGAGCTAAGCGGAGACGGACGACGGGCCGAGCAGGGCCTTCAGGTCACCCATGAGGCCGGCTGACGGCGTAACCCGGTAGCCCGCGCCGAGCTGGAGCAGGTGCTCGCGCTCGCCGTTGACCAGGCGCAGATGCACCTCGGTGGTGCCCGGATGCGTGGCCAGCACGTCGCGCAACCGGTCGACCATCGGCGGGGTGCACCGGGCCGGGGCCATCGTGACGACCACCGGCCCGCGCGGGCCCAGGCTGGTGTCGAGGAGGGTCACGTCACTGCCGATGATCTTGACGGTGTCCTCGCGGGCGTCGGTGCGCCCCTT
>JBDTXT010000134.1:0-7158 GCA_040006035.1 Pseudonocardiales bacterium
GGCACTAGGTGCCCCACCCTCATGCGCCATCATCGCTTCCCGAACCCGTCCTTCGAGATCCATCACGCACTCCCATCCGCGACCTGCGGCTCGATGGCCAACTGACCCTCGCGCAGCACCGCAAACGCCCGGGCGGCCAGGCTGCGCACCGTCGCCTCCTTGGCCCCGATCAACACAGCGATCTCGGCGTCGGGTAGTGCCTCGTAGTACCGCAGGACGAGCACCGCCCGCTGCCGCGCAGGAAGCGCCGCGAGCGCCTGCCACATCGCGTCCCGCTCGACGACCTCACGGTCGAAATCGACGGTGCCGGCGGAATCCGGCACCTGATCGGTGACCACCTCGCCGCTGGAATGCAGCCGCCGCCGGCGCAGGTACTCGTTCACGACCGCCCGCCGCACGTACGCCTCGCCGTGCGCGACGTCAGGCGCGCGCCGGCGCCAACTGCGATAAACCTGCATCAACGCCTCCTGCACCAGGTCCTCAGCCGAGGAGCGGTCGTGGGTGAGCTGGTACGCGAGACGCAGGAGTCGATCACCCGAGGTCTTCATCAGGTCGCCCAGCGTCTTGTCCAGCTCCATAACCCTCCTGACCAGGTAGATGCGCTCGCCCACGCGATCCGTTGCGCGAGTGGCAGGAACGCTGCGCACAGTGGCGTAAATGCGACTGCGCGGGGCGTCGATCCTTCGTAGGCTAGAGCCAGTGACGACTACCAAGGCCGCCGATCCACCGGTCCAATCGGCGAGCCGACCGGCCTGGGCAGCGCTGCTGGTCGTCTGGCTGGTGTGGGGCTCGACCTACCTGGCCATCCGGGTGGGCGTGCGCACCATCCCGCCGTTCACCCTCGCCGCGATCCGCTACCTCATCGCCGGCGCCATCATGCTGCCGATCGGCTGGCGGTCCGGGACCACCGCCGAACGGGCCACCGACCGGCCCGGCCGCAGGCAGTGGGCCGCGATGCTGCTGCTCGGCGCGATGCTGCCCGCCGGAGGAAACGGCGTCGTCTCGTGGGCCGAGGTGAAGCTGCCTTCGGGCATCGCCGCCCTGCTCGTCGGCACCGTCCCCATCTGGATGGTGCTGGCCGACGGCCTGTTCGCCCGACGGATGCCCGGCGTGGCCAGGTGGCTCGCTCTCGGCGTCGGGCTGTGCGGGGTGGTCGTGCTCAGCGGCGGTGGCAGCGGCCCGGTTGCTGTCGTCGCGATCATCGCCACCCTGCTGGCCGCGGTGAGTTGGGGGGTCGGGTCGGCCCTGCAGAACCGACTGCCGGTGCCATCGCGGCCGCTGCTGATGAGCGGCATGGAGCTGCTCTGCGGCGGCCTCGTGCTCGCCGTGGTAGCCGCGTCCCGGGGGGAGCTGACCTTCGCCATCGACCATGTCAGCGCCGAATCCTGGTGGGCGCTGATCTACCTCATCGGCCCGGGCACGCTGTTGGCGATGACCTGTTACGTGTACGCGGTGAGCCGCCTCCCGGCGACCACGGTGTCGACCTACGCCTTCGTGAACCCGGTGGTCGCGGTCCTGCTCGGCCTGGTGCTGCTCGACGAACACCTCAGCGGTGGGCAGGCTCTCGGCGGTGCCCTGGTTGTGATGGCTGTCGCCGGGCTGCTGGTCGCACCGCGCCGCCGACTACCCTCACCCCCATGACGCGTGCGATCGCCGACCTGCTCGTCCATGCTTCCGACGGCGGCCGCATCACGCCCGACGAGGCACTGTTTCTCTACACCGACGCGCCGCTGCACCAGCTGGGCCAGGCCGCCGACGCGGTGCGCCGCCGGCGCTACCCCGACAACATCGCGACATACATCATCGACCGCAACATCAACTACACCAACGTTTGCACGACCGCGTGCAAGTTCTGCGCGTTCTACCGTGCGCCGGGCCACCCCGAGGGCTGGACGCACGACCTGGAAGAAATTCTGCGCCGCTGCGGCGAGGCCGTCGACCTGGGCGCCACCCAGATCATGCTGCAGGGCGGTCACTCGCCGGAGCTGGGCATGCAGTGGTACGAGCGCACCTTCAGTGCGATCAAGGCGAGCTACCCGCGGCTGACGCTGCACTCGCTGGGTGCATCCGAGGTCGTACACATCAGCAAGACGTCGCAGCTGCCATTCGCCGAAGTGATCACCCGGCTGAAGGCGGCCGGGCTCGACTCCTTCGCCGGTGCCGGCGCCGAGATCCTGGTCAAGCGCCCGCGCACGGTCATCGCGCCGCTCAAGGAGTCCGGCGAGACCTGGCTCGAGGTCATGGAGACCGCGCACGGCCTCGGCCTGGAGTCGACCGCCACGTTCATGATGGGCACCGGCGAGACCAACGCCGAGCGCATCGAGCACCTGCGGATGATCCGCGACGTCCAGGACCGCACCGGCGGCTTCCGCTCCTTCATCCCATGGACCTACCAGTCAGAGAACAACCACCTCAAGGGCCGCACCCAGGCGACATCGCTCGAATACCTGCGCATGATCGCGGTCTCGCGGCTGTTCTTCGACAACGTCAACCACCTGCAGGGGTCCTGGCTGACCACGGGCAAGGACATCGGCCAGCTCACCCTGCACTACGGAGCCGACGACCTGGGCTCGATCATGCTGGAAGAGAACGTCGTCTCGTCGGCAGGTGCGAAACACCGCTCCAACCGCACCGAGCTGATCGACCTGATCCGCGGCGCAGGGCGCATCCCCGCACAGCGCGACACGCTCTACCGGCACATCAGCGTGCACGCCGATCCCGCGAACGATCCGGTCGACGCCCGCGTGCATTCGCACTTCGCCTCGACGGCGCACAAGCTGCTGCCCGTCGCTGCCGTTTGACGGGTGCACCGGCGGCTGGGATAACGAGCGGGTGACCGAAACGCCGGAGGAAACGATCGCCCGGCTGCAGCGTGAACTAGACGACGCGAAGATCGCCAAGTTGCAACACGAGATCGCCCAGGTGCGAGCCGGTGGCAGCGCCGCTTCTGGGTACCCGGCACGGGTGTCGATGGCCAAGCCGGATGATTCGGTCGACGCCAACCTCGCACCCGTCCCGCGGCGAGTACCGCTCACGTTCCGCTTCGTCGTCCTGCCGTGGAGTTGGTGGATGGTCTTTACGTTGTTCATGGTCGCCGTCTCGCCGATCGGGCTGTGGTTCATCGCCCCGATCGCCGGGCTGATTACCGTAGCCGTCACCTTCCTGGTTATCGTCGGCCTGCGGTTGCGGCGCTATCGACGACAGATCGCCTTGCTGAGATGGGGCGAGGTCGCGGCAGTGAACGCGGCCGATCCGACCTCGGTCGGCACCTACTACAGCGGCACCACGTATCAGAACGTTCGGCTCGCGCAGGCGCACGGCTGGCAGGTCACCCGGCGCTGGTACAGCGGACCGTCCACCACGACGAAGGTCGGCTACGAGCTGAACGGAGCCCGCGGCGAGCTGAAACTGCGCGGCCTGCCCTACGCCGGCGGGGTCATCCTGGCCCACTCGAAGAACCCGAAGATCGCGCTGTGTGTCAGCTCGTTTCCCTATGACCTCGACCGCGACCAGGACGGCAACTGGGCCGGTCGGCTCGGGGCGCGCGTGGTGATCGGCAGTATCGCGATGACGACCGTGCTGCTGGTGTGGACGGTCGTGTTGCTCGCCCTGTTCTACGTCGGGGCGACGAGCTAGCGCCCTATTGGCCCTGCAACACCGCGTAGATCACGCGCTCGGAATTCTGCATCGACAAGACATTGGGATGCAGCGGGAATGCGGGCGATAGGGGGACGAGCCCCTCGAGCCAGCGCTCACCTGGCAGCGCGCATGCGTCGTGCCCGATCGAGGACGTGCGCAGGTCGACGTACGTAGCGGCGTGGGCGCTGGCCTGCTGTGCCATCGCGGCATTGAGCTCGTCGATCTTGGCCTGGATGTAGGTGGCGTCCGGCGCCAGGACGGGCTGGACGGGGAAGCACCCGCCGTTGCGGATCGCGGTCGGGTAGCCGATCATCAGCACCTTCGCGCGCGGCGCACGCTGGTGGATGGTGTCGATGATCGTGCCGTACGTGCTGGCGAAGGCCGCGATCTTCTGGCTGTACACATCGACGCCGCCGGCGGTGTACTTCGCCGCGCACGACGTGCCGAGTGGCGCGGGCAGCACGTTGATGCAGCTCTCAGCGAGGCCGACCAGGCCGATGTCGTTGCCGCCGATACCAACGGTGACGAGTGTGGTGTCGGTGCTCAGGGCGTTGTACTGCGGCGGGTTGGTACCGAATACAGCACCCTGCTGTGGGTTGGTGAAGTGGGTCGACGTGGCAGATGAGCAACTAACGTCGCGCAGTGTCGTGACGTGCAGCGCCGGCGCGAGCAGGCCGGGATAGTTCGAGCTCGACCGGGCACAGGTGAACAGGTCGCTCTGCGGCACGATCAGCGGCCCCGCCGTGTACGAGTCGCCCAGCGCGACATAGACGCCACCGCTCGGCAGCGCCGCGGCGAGGGCCGAGGTCGGCGACAGCACGGTGGCAGCAGCCAGTGTGGCAAGGCCGAGGGTGGTCGCGATCAGGCGCAGCGTGGAGCGAGGCATCGACGTCTCCGGTGTTCGGTGCTCTCAGGATGCCGCCGTGTGCTGAGCTCCGCAATCCGAGGCGAAGCGCTCGGTCGTGACCACTAACGTCTTGGTCGTGTCCTTGGTCGTAGCGGTCCCGTTCGGCGTCGCTGCCGCAATCGCGTACGGCGCTGCCACCGCCGTGCAGCACCAGGCCGCGCACACCGGCACCGGACAGGCCGACGCCCGCAAGCTGGTGCGGCTGCTGCGCGACCCCCGGTGGTTGCTCTCGGTCGGTGGCGACACGGTCGGCCTGGTCTTTCAGGTGATCGCCCTGGGCACCGGCCCGGTGGTGCTGATCCAGCCGCTGCTCGTGCTCACCTTGCCGGTGTCGCTGTTCGTCGGGTACCTGCTCGGCGGACCGACCCCGCGCCGTGGCGACTACCTGGCCTGCCTGTCGATCGTCGGCGGGCTGGCCGTCTTCTTCGTCCTGCTCGGGACGCCCGGCAAGGGGCACGACCCCAAGCCGAGTGCCATCTTGGCGACCGTGGTCATCGCCGTGCTGGCCGGCGGCGCGCTGTGCTTGGCGGTGCGCGGCCAAGGACCGACGCTGCGGGCCGGTGTGTACGGCGGCGTGGCCGGAGCCTGGTTCGGCACGGTCGGCGTGTTGCTCAACGGGGCCGCCACCCAGTTCGCCGATCACGGCCTGTACGGACTGGTGCAGACATCGGCCGGCCTGGCGCCGCTACTGGGCATCGCGGTGATCGGCGTGCTGGGGATGACGCTCACCCAGATCTCGTTCCAGGTCGGCGCGTTGGCCGCGAGCTTCCCGGCCAACAAGTCGGCGGATCCGGTGGCTGCGGTGGTTCTCGGGGCGGTGCTCCTGCACGAGCGGGTCCCGGCGGACGCGTTGCACGTGGTGGCCTACCTGCTGTGCCTGGCCGCAATAGTTGCGGGGGCGGTGCGGCTGGCGGCCCAGGCCCCGGTGGCAAGTGCCGCGAAGGCCGCCCAGCCGGTCGGGCACACTGAGCGCACATGAGAACCAGGCCGATGAGAGCGCGTCGAGCCACGCTGGCCAAGCAACCGCGCGACGTGGCCGCGATGTTCGACGGCGTCGCCCGGCGCTACGACGTCACCAACACCGTGCTGTCCATGGGTCAGGACCGCCGGTGGCGGCGGCGCACCCGGCAATGCCTCGAACTCGAGCCCGGCCAGCGGGTGCTCGACCTGGCCGCGGGCACCGGCGTGTCGACAGCAGAGCTTCGCCGCAGCGGCGCCGACGCAATCGCCTGCGACTTCTCGCTCGGCATGCTGCGGGCCGGCCGGGCGAACAAGCGGCGCCGGCGGGTGCCCTTCGTGGCCGGCGACGCGCTGCACCTGCCCTTCGCCGACGCAGTGTTCGATGCGGCGACGATCTCGTTCGGCCTGCGCAACGTGGCCGAGGTATCCAGGGCCTTGGGGGAGATGGCCCGGGTGGTGCGCCCCAGCGGCCGGCTGGTCATCTGCGAGTTCAGCCGTCCGGTGTGGCGGCCGTTGCGCTTCGTCTACCTCAAGTACCTGATGCGCGCACTGCCGTGGATCGCGCGCCGTGTCTCGTCGAACCCTGACGCCTACGTATATCTCGCCGAATCGATCCGGGTATGGCCACCGCAGGAGGATCTGGCCCGACTCATCGCCGAAGCCGGCTGGATCGATGTTCGGTTCCGCAACCTCAGCGGCGGCATCGTCGCCTTGCACCTGGCCGAACGCGCCGTGAGTTAGCCCGAGGGTGTGTTCGGGTACCCGCATCCTGGCTAGCGTGTGCCAAGCGGTCGATCGGCCGCTTTCGATGCAGATCGAAGGAGCACAAATGACGATGGATGACGACGACGTCACACCAGGCGACAGCGGCGCGGGCGACGCGGGTGCCGACGGCGGTGCCGGTGACGCGGGTGCGGCCGGCGGCGCGGGCGGTGAAGGCGGCGCGGGCGACGCGGGTGCCGACGGCGGTGCCGGTGACGCGGGTGCCGACGGCGGTGCCGGTGACGCGGGTGCGGCCGGCGGCGCGGGTGACGCGGGTGCTGATGGCGGCACGGCCGACAGCGGCGCGGGCAGTGACGGCGGCGCGGATGGTGGTGCAGGCGACTCGGGCGCCTAACGAATGACGACGTCCCAGGCTGCAGGCGGCTCAGCGCTCGCGCGCTGCGTCGCCTGCAGTCACGACGCCTTCGCGGCCGAGCACTGGGGTCGAGCGCCGCTCCTTACCCGGGCCGGCGAACTGGAAGGTCGCTTCGAGGATCTACTGAACGCGAGCGCGGTGGACGAACTCGTCTCGCGGCGCGGGTTGCGCACGCCGTTCCTTCGGATGGCGGTGGACGGCAGCGTGCTGCCGGCCGCGAAGTTCACCCGCGGCGGCGGCGCCGGCGCTACGATCGCCGACCAGGCGGCCGATGACCGCGTGCTGGCGATGATCGCCGACGGCGCCACCTTGGTGCTGCAGGCGTTGCACCGAACCTGGCCACCCCTGGTCGACTTCGGCGCGAAGCTTGCCGACGAGCTCGGTCATCCCGTACAGATCAATGCCTACGTCACCCCGCCGCAGAACCAGGGCTTCGCGCCGCACTACGACGTCCACGACGTGTTCGTGCTGCAGGTCGCCGGCTGCAAGCGCTGGACGATGCACAGCCCGGTGG
>JBDTXT010000135.1:0-7156 GCA_040006035.1 Pseudonocardiales bacterium
CGTTCATCTGGAAGAACGTGCCGTGCCGCGTGGTCTTGCCGACCTCCTCGATGTCCTGGGTGCGGATGCACTTCTGGACGCTGGTCGCACGCGTCCACGGCGCAGCCTGCTGGCCGGTGAAGTACGGCACGAACTGCACCATGCCGGCGTTGACGAACAGCAGGTTGGGGTCGCCGAACGGCAGCGGCGCGCTGGGGACGACGGTGTGCCCGAGGCCCGCGAAATGGCCCAGGAACCGCCGTCGGATTTCGGCGGTGTTCATTGCTGAGCTTTGCCCACCCTGCCGTCGAGCCCCGTGTTCTCGCGCAGTTCTGCCTCACGCTCGGCCATCGCCTCGCGCACGTCCGTGCCGAAGTAGCGCATCGCCTCGGCCAGGTCTGCCAGCCGCTTCGCGACCGCATTGGACGCGCCGGCGGGGGTCAGCTTCTCGGCCAGCCTCGACATCTTTCGCACGACCAGCGCACCGATCGTGACGCCCATCGCCAACCAGAACAACCGGCGCATCAGGCACCGCCCTTCCGCACCGCGCGGTGCTTGCGGCGCGCCGTCCGGACCGCGTCGGCGTCGCGCCGCACGCCAACCGTCTTGCGCACCCCGTAGGTGAACGCCGCCGCCTTGATCAACGGGCTGCCTAGCGTGCTGGACACGATCGCGGTCAATGCGGCGACGTTCGTCGTCATCGAGTTGACGTTCCTCGCGATCCCCTCGACCTGCTCGAGTTGGGCGTTGACCTGCGCGAGAGTGCCCTGCGCATCAGCCAGCAGCGGAGCCGCACCCTCGTGGGTTTTTCGGATGGCGAGCGTGGCTTCGTCGAGCGTGCGACCCAACTTGAGCAGCGGGATCGCCAGCAGCAGGACAAGCAGCACGAACGCGATCGCCGCGACCAGCGCAGCAATCTCCCCTCCGGTCAACTGGAGCCTCCTAATACGGGATGCGGTAAGCGGTAGATCGAACTAGGCGACCCTACCGGGTCACTCGTCCCGAATTGGTGGCTCGACGTGGCTTTGGCTGGGCCGTGGGGCACTCCCGCGGATGACTGCCCGCAGCTTGGCCAGGCGCTCGGTGAGCTGGCGCTCGGCACCCCTGTCGGCCGGGTCGTAGTAGTCGCGGCCCACGAGCTCGTCGGGCGGGTACTGCTGCTGCACAACACCCTCAGCCGCCTCGTGCGGGTATCGGTAACGCTGGCCGTGGCCGAGCTTGCCTGCCCCCTTGTAACTGGCGTCGCGCAGGGGCATCGGTACCGAACCGGCCAGGCCGTTGCGGACGTCGGCCAGCGCCGCCTCTATCGCGGTGATCACCGCGTTGGACTTCGGCGCGAGGGCGAGGTGAATCGTGGCCTGGGCCAGGTTGATGCGCGCCTCCGGCATCCCGATCAACTGGACTGCATCGGCAGCCGCTGTGGCGGCGAGCAGGGCGCTCGGGTCGGCCAGCCCGATGTCCTCGCTGGCGTGCACGACCAGGCGCCGCGCGATGTAGCGGGCGTCCTCGCCGGCCTCGATCATGCGTGCCAGGTAGTGCAGTGCGGCGTCGACGTCCGAGCCGCGGATGGACTTGATGAACGCGCTGACGACGTCGTAGTGCTGATCGCCGTCGCGGTCATAGCGCACCGCCGCCTTGTCGACAGCCTGCTCCAGCGTGACGAGATCGATCTCGGTGCGGCCCTCGGCCATCGTGGTGCCGGCAGCCGCCTCGATCGCGGTGAGTGCCCGTCGGGCGTCACCGTCGGACATGCGCAGCAGGTGATCGCGCGCATCCTCGTCCAAGGTCACCGCGCCGGCCAGCCCGCGTTCGGCTCTCAAGGCCCGGTCGACCAGTTCCCCGACCGCAGTGTCGTCCAACGGTTGCAGGGTGAGCAGCAGGCTGCGCGACAGCAGCGGCGCCACGATCGAGAAGAACGGGTTCTCGGTCGTCGCAGCTACCAGCGTGATGTGGCGCGCCTCGACGGCCCCGAGCAGCGAGTCCTGCTGGGTCTTGGAGAAGCGGTGGATCTCGTCGATGAACAGCACGGTCTGGCGGCCGGAGTGGCTCAGGTGCTGCTTGGCCTCCGCGATCACCGCCCGCACGTCCTTGACCCCGGCGTTGAGTGCCGACATCTGCACAAAGCGGCGGTTGCTGGCCGACGACACGATCAGCGCAAGCGTGGTCTTCCCCGTCCCGGGTGGCCCGTACAGGATCAACGACATCGGTGCGTCGCCCTCGACCAGCCGCCGCAGCGGCGAGCCCGCGGCGAGCAGGTGCGCCTGGCCCACCACCTCGTCGAGCGAGCGCGGCCGCATCCGGGCCGCCAGCGGCGCGCTCGCGTCGAACGGTTCGTCGACGGGAGCGGGCTCGGGTGGCTCGAACAGGGTCACCCGCCCAGCCTAGAAGGCGCCGAACCCTCTTTAGCCGATCTTTAGCGCCGAGGTGCAGCGTTGTTCCTGCCCACACTCGACGAAGGAGCGCAGATGACCGCCATCGACACCGCGACACCGCCACGGGGCCGGACCTGCGCCCGACCGCGAGTCCTGACCGCGGCCGCGCTGGCCCTGACCCTCGCCCTGACCGGGTGCGGCGGGTCGGCCAAGCCGGCGAAACAGAAAGCGGCCGGGACCGGCGCCAGCTCCGTGGTTGCGGGGAGCACAGCGCCAGCGTCCCCGACGACGGCGGCCGCCGGGACCGGCAGCCAGCCGAGCACCACCGATGGCGGCGGCTTCTGCAGCCTGGTGACCGCCGAGGAGGCGCACGCGATTGTCGGCATCGAGCTCACCCCGGGGCGTTCACGCACCGGACCTGGTCCGGCCGGTCCGGCGGGCAGCTGCCTGTACAAGGCCGCGACGCCGGACCCCAAGGCGCCGACGGTGGTCCAGGTGATTGTGTTGGGCACCAAGGTCCCCCGATCGGTGTATGAGAGCGAGCTCAAGCACGACCCCGAAGGGGGCCCCACCACCGCGGTGCCGGGCCTGGGCGAGGACGCGTTCTCCATCCCCGGCATTGTCACCGTGTTCGACCACGGCCTGGTGCTGACGCTCGAGGTCGTCAAGGGCGGCCGCCCGGGCGACACCGCCGCCGTCGTGGCACTCGTCCGCACCGCGCTCAGCCGCGCTGGCGCGCTGGGCTGAGGCGCTCACCGTGGGTTTCGTGGAAGACCTGGACGGCCGCACCGCACTGGCCGGTGCGCCACCGACGGCTGAGTCGACGATGGACGCAGTGAGCCCCACCGGGCACCCCGCGCGGGCGCGGGACGAGAGCACCGCTGAGGTCGCGATATCGGTCGCTGACCCGGACTCGAGCAGCGAGGAGACGGCATCATGACTCTGCAGTCCGGATCTGAGGCCCACCGCCACGCGCCGCGGCGGGCACTCCCGCCATCGCGCCGCATCGCGAGCATCATGCTGGCGCTCGCGCTGGTGTTGGCCGGCTGCACACAGGGTGCAACATCGGGGCAGGGCCACGTCGCGAAGCCGGGAGGCGCCGCAGTAGTACCCGGTGGAGGGTCGGCGCAGGCCGTAGTGGCATACGGCGAGGCGCCTACGCCGAGCCCTGATGTGACCTACCAGCCCGACGTCGTCGTCGTGGGTGGCGGAGCAGGCGCGGTGCATTCGGTCAGCGATGATTCATTGACCTGGACGCTCGACGCCAACGCGCCGCACGTCCGCGACCTGCAGCCGGGCAAGGTCATGTTCCTCACCAGCCGGGCGGTCGGACGGGTGCTCGCGGTCGCGCCGAGCGGCAACGACATCGCAGTCACCATCGGCCCCATCGACTTGGCCGACGTGATCCGCGACGGGCACATCAGCGTCGACCGTCCGCTCGACATTTCCAAGATGGTCTTCCAGTCCGTCCCCGGGCTGCAGGGCCAATCCGAGTTCAAGCCGACCGGGACGGGCACCACGACCAGCCCTGTCCCGACCGGTACGGGCAGCGCCTCCGCCTCCCCGAGCGGCACGCCTACCTCGAGCGGCCCGACGAGCGCCGCCAGCCTCGCACCGGTGGCCGCGCCGCCGGCCGCGCTCACCCCAGCGCCGCTGCCCCCGCCCAGCCAAGGGGGCGGCACCGAGGTCACCGTGGGCCCGTTCTCCGCGGAGCTCACCCGAAATGTCACCGGGAGCCAGGCCGAGACCAGCATCAAGTTGTCCTACACGCAGAAGGGCGTCACCCTCGGTCTGACCTTCAGCGCGAAGTACAACGCACCCAGGATCGTGTCCGACCTGTCCTTCGGCGGCGGAAAGGCCCGAGCCAGCCATGTCCGGATCTCCGGACTGGAGGAGATCGGGCTGGCGCTGACCAGCGGGTCAGAGACCGGCTTGGCCGGCAATTTCAACACCCGGCTGGAAATCCCTGCCGAGCTAAACATCCCGTTCGCGGCCGGGCCGGTGCCGATGAACGTGAGCATCCGCTTCAAGTTCATCATCGAGACCGCGTTCAGCGCGAAGAACGCGACGCTCAGCGCGACGGGCAAGCTAAAGGTCGCCGGACCGTTCGGGTTCGACTACGACAGCGCAGGAGCCCTGTCGATCGTCACGCCCGAGGTCACGGTGGCCGAGAACCCGATCGACAATCTGGCCGGCGTGTCGGTCGGCGTCAATGCAGTGGTGATTGCCGCCCAGGTCAAGGTCCTGCTCGGCATCGGCGCTGAGGCTCTGGAGGTAGGCCCGTTCGGGGCGCTCACCGTGAGCTTCGGACTCACGAACGGCTCCGCCATCGGCATCGTGCAGTGCAAGCAGGTCTCGCGCGACATCACCATCAGCGGTGGGATCGGGTATACCTTCGCGCCGACTCAGATCAGCTGGCTGAAGAACCTGCTCGGCGCGCTGGGCAATGTGCCGCTCAAGATCGACTCCGAGTTCCTCAACAAGACCACGCCGGTCGCCCACAAGGTCGACATCCTGCCCAAGGTGCACATCTGTGGTGCATGAGAATCAAGGCTGCGGTCTGGTGTCGATGCCGGCTTCCTTGCGCTGCTGCGGCGTGATCGGTGCCGGTGCCTCGGTGAGCGGGTCGAAGCCGCCGCCGGTCTTGGGGAAGGCGATGACGTCGCGGATCGAGTCGGTGCCGGACAGCAGCGCGCAGATGCGGTCCCAGCCGAACGCGATGCCGCCGTGGGGCGGGGCGCCATAACCGAACGCGTCGAGCAGGAAGCCGAACTTGCTGCGCGACTCGGCCTCGTCCAGGCCCATGACGGCGAAGACCCGCTCCTGCACGTCGCGGCGGTGGATACGGATCGAGCCGCCGCCGATCTCGTTGCCGTTGCAGACGATGTCGTAGGCGTAGGCAAGGGCCGAGCCCGGATCGGTGTCGAAGCTCTGCATCGAGTCGGGCTTGGGTGAAGTGAAGGCGTGGTGCACCGCGGTCCACGCACCGGTGCCCACCGCGACGTCGCCGGATGCCTCGGCCTCGCTCGTCGGCTCGAACAGTGGGGCGTCGACCACCCAGACGAATGACCACTGCGACTCGTCGATCAGGCCGAGGCGCCGGCCGATCTCCAGGCGGGCCGCGCCGAGCAGCGACTGGGCTGCCTTCGTGGAGTCGGCCGCGAAGAACACGGCGTCACCGGGTGTGGCCCCGACATGTGCGGCCAGGCCGGCCCGCTCGGCCTCGGACAGGTTCTTCGCGACCGGGCCGCCGAGCTCGCCGTCGTCACCGACGAGGACGTAGGCCAGGCCCTTGGCGCCGCGCTGGCGCGCCCAGTCCTGCCAGGCGTCGAGTTGTTTGCGCGGCTGCGAGGCACCTCCGGCCATCACCACCGCGCCGACGTAGGGCGCCTGGAACACCCGGAACGGGGTGTCCTTGAAGTAGCCGGTGCAGTCGACCAGTTCGAGGCCGAAGCGCAGGTCCGGCTTGTCCGAGCCGTAGCGCCGCATCGCCTCGGCGTAGGACATCCGCTCGATAGGTGTGCTGATCTCGTGCCCGATCAGCGCCCACACCGACTTCAGGACCTGTTCGGCCAGCGCTATCACGTCGTCCTGGTCGACGAAGCTCATCTCGATGTCGAGCTGGGTGAACTCCGGCTGGCGGTCGGCGCGAAAGTCCTCGTCGCGGTAGCAGCGGGCGATCTGGAAGTAGCGCTCCATGCCGCCCACCATGAGCAGCTGTTTGAACAGCTGCGGCGATTGCGGCAGCGCGTACCAGTTGCCCGGCCGCAGCCGGGCCGGCACCAGGAAGTCACGAGCCCCTTCGGGCGTGGAGCGGGTCAGCGTGGGGGTCTCGATCTCGACGAAGTCACGGGCGTAGAGGGTCTCGCGGGCCGCGCGGTTGACCTTGCTGCGCAGCCGCAGCGCGGCGCCCGGAGCCGGCCGGCGCAGGTCGAGGTAGCGGTACCTCAGCCGCGCCTCCTCGCCGACCTCGGTGTGCTCGTCCACCTGGAACGGCAGCGACCCGGACTCGTTGAGCACGTCGAGTTCGGTGGCGATGACCTCGATCGCACCGGTCGGGATGGCCGGGTTGACGTTGCCTGCGGGCCGTTCGCGCACCTCGCCGGTGACCGCGATCACCCACTCGTTGCGCAGGTTGTGGGCCAGATCGGCTTCGCGCAGGACGACCTGGGCCACCCCCGACGCGTCGCGCAGGTCAATGAAGGTGACGCCGCCATGGTCGCGCCGGTTGGCGATCCAGCCAGCCAAGGTGACGATCTGCCCGGCGTCTGACGCGCGCAGCGTCCCGGCCTCGTGCGTGCGGATCACAGTGGGTTGTCCTGTTCTTCGACGGCTTGGGTAACGACAACGCGCGGGCGTAGGTCCTCGGCGGGTGGCATCCAGGTGGCGAAGTCGGCTGGCGCCTGCTCGCCGCTGCGAATGTCCTTGACCTCGTGGGCGCCGTCCGCGGCCGGGAACCACACGAAGGGAATGCCGCGCCGCTCGGCATAGCGGATCTGCTTGCCGAACTTCTGTGGCGTGGCGGCCACCTCGGTGGGGATGCCGCGGGCCCGCAGCAGTTGAGCGAGCGCGTCGCAGTTGGGGCGCGCTTGCTCGGTCGGCAGGGCGACGAGCACGACCGACGGGACCGAGCGCGAGCCGCTCAGCAGCCCGCGCTGGATCAGCGGCATGAGCAACCTGGTGACGCCCAGCGAGATGCCGACGCCCGGATAGGTGGTCTTGCCGTCGCTGGCCAGCGAGTCGTAGCGCCCGCCGGAGCAGATCGAGCCGAGCTGCTCGAAGCCGGCCATCCGGGTCTCGAACAC
>JBDTXT010000136.1:0-7134 GCA_040006035.1 Pseudonocardiales bacterium
CGCCACCAAGCCCGCCGCCACCAAGCCCGCCGCCACCAAGCCCGCCGCCACCAAGCCCGCCGCCACCAAGGCGGCCGCGACGGCCACCGCGCGCAAGAGCGCCGCCGGCAAGGCTCCGGCCAAGAAGGCCACCCCCAAGTCCTGATCGCGGCATTGACCAGCCGCTTGATCGCTGGTCAGATCACCGAAGCACGCACGCAGCCCCGCCCCGGTATCGCACCGGGGCGGGGCTGCGACGTCGGGCGCCGGTTCCCGCTCTCGCGGCGCGTGTGCGATCACGTCGGTAGGCTGAGCTCATGTCAGCCCTCAACCTGGTCTACTACTGGACCGACGAGGTGCTCTTCTGGGCGTTGGCCGGGCTGCGGGCATGGGCAGTCGTCGACTGCGCCACCCGCAAGGCCGCCGCCTTCCCGGCCGTCGACAAGCTGACCAAGCCGGCCTGGCTGGCGATTCTCGTGGTATCCGGGGTATTCGGGGTCTTTCTCGGGCCGCCGGTCGGGATGATCTCGCTGATCTCGGTCGTGGTCTCGGCTGTCTACCTCGCCGACGTGCGCCCAGCCGTCCGCGAGATCTCCGGCGGCAAGGGCCGCTAACCGGGCGGACTGGGGAACGACGCCGCCCAGACCGTGGCCAGCCCGGCCATCAGTTCCTCGCCGTTGGGCGAGTGCTCGGGATCGAGCAGCCACTGCACCGCCAACCCGTCGCAGACGGCGAGGACGAAGGTGGCGATCGCCCGGCAGCGCGGGTCCTCGGCGGGAGTCCCGTCGGCGAGTGACTCGGCAACCAGATGCGCGACCCGCGCCCGTGCGCGGCGGTAGTGCTCGACCAGCTGAGCACGTAGGTCCGGTTCGCGCTGCGCCTGGGCGAGCGCCTCGACGTAGGACTGCAGGATCGGCTGGCGCGACGGCAGGCTGTCGAGCACGGCGACCCAGGTGGCCGCTCCGCGCTGGATCGGCGTGGCAGTGGGGTCAGCCATCACCAGCGCAGCCAGCTGGTCCGTCCAATCCTCGAAGGCTGACTCGATAGCCGCATTCAGCAGCGCCGCCTTCGAGCCGAAGTGGTAGCCGATGCTGGCCAGATTCGTATCGGACTCGGCCACCAGATCCCGGGCCGTGATGTGGGCGTAGCCGCGCTGCTCGAGCAGCCGACGCGCGGCGGCCAGCAGCTGTTCGCGATGTCCCACGGTTTCGCATCGTAGCCAGCTTGTCTAGACACCCGTCCTATACAGATGTATACATTCCAGGAGACAATCAGCCCAGAGTGGAGACCCAAGTGGCCGTCACCGAACGTTTCATCACCCGGCGCGACGAGCCTGTGGCCGACGGTCTGCCGCCCGGGCCCCGGCTGCCGGCCGCGGTGCAGACCCTGCTCTTCCTGACCGGTCGCACGTTCATCGGGCCCCGCTGGCAGCGGCGCTACGGCGACGTCTTCTCGGTGCACCTCGCACCTGCCGGCCGCGGCGTCATTCTGACCAGGCCCGAACACATCCGCGAGGTGTTCGCCGGGCCGGCGAGCACGTTCCACGCCGGCGAGGGCAACGCAATCCTGGGCCCGATCATGGGCGAGCACTCGGTGCTGCTGCTGGATGAGGACGCTCATCTGGCCGCGCGCAAGCGCGTCATGTCCGCTTTCCGCGGGGAGGCGATGCGCGGCTACGCCGAGATCGTGGAGCGCCTCGCCGCCGAGCAGGTCGAGCGGTGGCCCGTCGGCAAGCCGTTCGCGGTCCACCCGTTCATGAACGACATCAGCCTCGAGGTGATCCTGCGGATCGTCTTCGGCGTCACCGACGAGGCGCGATTGACGCAGATGCGGCCATTGCTACGTCGGCTGGTGAAGATCGGCCCGCTGGTGTTTCTCGGCTGGCTGTATCCGCGACTGGACGCGGTCGGCCCGTGGCGGCGCTTTCGGCTGGTGAAGGATGCGACCGATGCGCTGATCTACGCCGAGATCGCTGATCGGCGCCGGGTTGCCGACCTGGGCGGCCGTACTGACGTCTTGTCCAAGCTGCTCGCCGCGGACCCCTCGCAGAGCGACGCCGAACTGCGCGACCACCTCGTCACGCTGCTGCTCGCCGGGCATGAGACGACCGCCTCGACGCTGGCCTGGACGTTCCACGACCTGGCTCGCCGCCCGGACCTGCTGAGGCGCGTGCAGCGCGCAGCCGACGATGGTGACGAGCGATATCTGGAGGCGGTGGTGAAGGAGTCGATGCGGTTGCGCCCGGTGATCGCGCAGGTGGCGCGCAGACTGGCCAAGCCGGTGCGGGTCGGCGGCTACGACCTGCCCGCGGACGTGGTCGTGTTCCCGTCGATCTACCTGGTCCAGCGAACGCCGTCGGTCTATCCATCGCCCGAGGAGTTCAGGCCGGAGCGGTTCCTCGACGGCAGCCCGCCGCCGGCGACCTGGATCCCGTTCGGTGGCGGTATCCGTCGGTGCCTGGGCGCGGCCTTGGCCATGGTCGAGGCGCAGGCGGTGCTCAAAGCGGTCCTGGCGCGCGTCGACATCGAGCCGGTAGGGCGCCCGGAGTTCTCGCGTACCCGCAATGTGACGACCGTGCCGGGGCGCGGGGGGCGGATCGTCAGCCGCCCACGCTGACCCGGGATGTCTGAGGGGCCGGGGACTTCGCGGGTGACGGCGGCGGCTCGGCTGCGGCCGGCGGCAGGGCGTTGTCGACCGGTTTCGTGATCTGCACTGCCGCTGCCTGGCGGCGACGGGCGCGCTGTGCCACAGCCATGCCCGCGAACCCGATCGCGAGGGCGGTGACGCTGAACACGATCGCGAGCGTCGAGGTGAACCCCGGTGGGTTGAGTAGGCAGGCGACTGCGCTGATCAGCACGATCCAGTCTCGGTGCCCGGCGCGCGCGGTCGGCGCCAGGCAGACGACGGCCCACAGCAGGTACCAGGGGTAGACCACCGGACCGAGCAAGCCGACCGCGAGCAGTCCGTAGCCAATCGTGCGGGCTAGCGCTCGCCGACGGGCCGTGAGCGTCAGGTAGATCACGATGCACACCGCGGCGAGCATGGTGGTGATGCGCCCCGCGGCGGCGAGGTCGTCGAATGATGCAGCCCTGACCACCGGGTCGTACAGGTCGCCGATGAGGCTCGCTGGAGCGAGCGGGGTGTGGCCCAGTGTTGGCGTGTTCAGGGCCTGCACCCATCCCCACCCGTTGTGCACGATCACGGACATGCCCACGACGCTGAGCACGGCCAGCGCGATGTCGCGCGCAGCGATGCGCCAGGCCAGCCAGCCGCGATAACCCTCGCTGTGCATCGCGATGATGACGGGCACGGCCAGGAAGGCCGGGGCCTTGACCGCCCCGGCAGCACAGGCCAGGACCACCGCGAGCAACCAGCGGCGCTGGTGGGCTGCGACGAGCGCGCCGAGCAGTAGCGCGCACATGACCCCTTCCAGGTGGGCACCGGAGACCACGTGCAGGAGCAGCAACGGGTTGAGCACGGTCAAGGTCAGCGCTTGGATGCGCCGCGAGCCAGCCAGGTCGGCGGCGAGCAGGCCAATCGCGATGAAGCACGCCACGCCCAGCGCGCGGAACACGATCGCCGCGCCCAAAGGGCTGCCGCCGCTGATGGAGACAGCGAGATGTTGAACGGTCGTGGCCAGCGGCCCGTACGGGCTGGGCACACTGCGCCACGACGGATCCACCGCCGCGGTGACGGGCACGTTGCCCAGGGCCGACGGGCCAACTGAGTATGGGTCCAGGCCGCTGCGCAGCATGATGCCTTGCGCGGCATACGTCCACACGTCGTTGCTGAGCATCGGGGGGCCGATGACGAACGGGACCGACCAGGCGCCAGCTATGCCCCACAGTCGCGCTTCGGTGCCCCCGCCCGAGCGGTACAGCCGGATGGCGACGATCCACAGGCCGAGCAGCAGGATGATGCCCCCGAGCATCAGGGTGCCGGGCAGGAAGTCACCGGAGTGGTGGCCCCGGACCGACAGCAGACCCAGCCAGTCGGTGAGCGGGATCGTCGACCGGACGGTGCCGATCCGGCCACCGGCGAAAACGATCAGCGTGGCGGCCAGGAATCCGGCGACGGCCAGCGTCGTGGCGGGGTGCGCACGGACCCGATCGCGCGCGAAGATGACCGCTCGAAACGCGCTTCGGGTCATTTCGTTCATGTCGTGCTTGAGCACCCCGCTCGGGTGGACACGCCTGTGCGCAGAGTCCGGGGCGGCGATATTGGCGCCCCAGACGGTTCTGCCGGATTCCTCGATTATGCCGCGCGCGCAGCCAGACACAATCTGAGCACTATGACGTCACAGGTCAGGTGGGGGCAGCCATGCCACGGCGGCTCGCCCGGCAACGCACGATGCCGGCCACAGGAGACCGGCATCGTGCGCTTGCGGGCAGTGCTCGGTGCTACTTGTCCCAGGTGCAGGTCGGTGTCACGCTCGGCACCGGGTCGGCGTGGTCCTCCTGCCGTACCGCCTTGGCCAGCACATCGGCCGGAACCCCTGTCGCCGTGCTAGAGGCGCTGTAGGTGGCGGTGAAGTCCATGCCGCCGCCCTTGATCTGCTCCTGCAGCAGAGCGGAGGTGTTCGGGTCGAAGAACAGTGACTGGGTCTCACCTGGACGGATCGAATGGTCGATGAAATCGACCTGCAGGGCGGGGTGCCCCTGTGCGTCCTGCGATTGATGCGTCGTGATGTGCCCCGTGCGCTCGAGGACATGGATCGCCGCGACGCGCAGCGCAGTCGGCGCGTAGTCCCCCCGCAGCATGTCCCCAACGCCGACGAAGACCGCCTCGTCTCGGGACGAGGATCCGCAGACGTGGCTGAGCAGGTAGCTCTGGAGGTTGTCCGCATCGCTCGGCAGACCGGCCAGGTATCGCGGCGAAGCGGACGCGAAACTGTCGCCCGTACGCGGGAACATCAGGTAGTCGGCAGTCGCGGCAGCCCCGGCATTGTCGTCGTGGCGCCAGACGTCGCCGTCGTAGGACGTCCAGCTCTCCAGCACGCGGCGATCGCTTTGGGTGGTGATCAGGTGCCGGAACTCGCCGGGATGCAGCGCGCGGGCTGACGTGGCCTGCGCGGCCAGGGCAAGCTTGCCGAGCGCGGCCAAGTGACCGGTCGCGGTGTGGGTCGTGCCGGTCCCGGTGCGCGGGCCGGGGTTGCCGGCGGGCTGCATGATCTGGACGGCGAGCAACGCGGCCGCGGCGGCGCCGACCAGCCCGGCAATGGCCGACCATTGCTTGTGGTGGCCGCGGGTCGGCGGCCTCTGGAACCGGGTCACGGTGCCGGTCGGCACGGTGTTCGTGCGGATGCCCTCGCGCATGACTGCGCGCTGGTCGGCGGGCCATTCGTGCTCGAGTTGGGCGGCTGTCGGTCGGAAGCCGGCCAGCAGCTCCATCGGGTCAGTCTTGGGGGTCATGCGGTCTCCTCGGCGAGAAAGTGCAGCGGAAGGCGGGTGCCGTCGCCTGCGGTATCGACGGCGCGGGCTAGGCGGCGGCGCGCTCGATGCAGGCGGACGGTGAAGGTTCGGGTGGAGCAGCCGGCAACTTCGGCGGCTTCGGTGGCGCTCAGTCCGTCCCAGGCGATCAGGAGCAGGGCTTCGCGCTCGGTCGAGTTGAGTGACGCGAGCGCACCCAACATCGTCGAGCGATCGATCACATGATCGTCGACCGGTCGGTCAGTGCTCACCAGCCGTTCCAGCGCGGACGTCTCAAGCTGGACGCGGTCATGTCGGGCGAACGTGCGGCGCTGGTTGGCCAGCGTGTTTCGTGCCACCACGAGCAGCCACGGCAGCGGGTCCTCGGGGACGTCGCCCAGCCGCCGCCAGGCGACCAGGAACGTCTCCGAGACGATGTCGTCGACGACGGTCCATTCACCGTGCCGGCGGACGTAGGCGTACACCCTTGGGGAGTACTCGTCGAACAGCGCGTCGAAGCGCTCGGCGTCTGTAATCGCGTTGTCCACACTCATGAAGTGTCCGAGCATGGCTGGTTACTACACCCGCCACCCGCGGTGAGTTGGGTCGACTGCGCCGCAGTCGACGCCGCGCTGCAGGAAGCCCTCCAGCGCGCGGGCCGTCGCCGGCTCGTCCAGGACACCGCTGGACTCGCGGGCCCGATAGGCGCGCAGCCGTCGCACCGCCACGGCCGCCCCGTCGCGGTAGAACGCGAAGGTGGCCGCGAAGCGGGTCGCAAGCTGAGCGGGATGCAGATCCCAGCCCTGGTAATAGCCGCGCTCCAGCGATCGCCGGACGAGCCGTGCGTGCAGCGCCCAGGCGGCGCGCACCGCCGCGGTGTCGCCCACCGGCAGCACATTGGTCGAGCCGTCGCACACCGGGACGCCGGTGCCCGCGGCCGCGGCCTGCATGACGGCCTTCGCATGATCGGCCGCGGGGTGCTCCATGCTCTGGTAGGCGGCCGCGATTCCGAGCGCGGCGCTGTAGTCGTAGGTGCCGTAGTGCAGCCCGGCGCAGCGCCCAGCCGCGGCGTGGATCATCTGCGCGACCAGCGCGGTGCCGTCCGGTCCGATGATGGCCTGGGGGGTCTCGACCTGCAGCTCGAAGCGCAGCGGCGCCAGCGCGTAAGCCTGCTCCAGCGCGGTGCACAGCTCGACCATCGCGGTGACCTGACGCACCGAGGTGACCTTGGGCAGGGTGATCCGGAAGCCGGCCGGCAGCGATCCTGCAGCCAGGACGGTCTCGAGGAACAGATCGATGCTGCGCAGCGCGCGGCGGCGGGTCGGGCCTTCGAGGGACTTGATGCGCACGCCGGAGCAGCCCGGGGCCGTCCCGGCCTCGACCATCGCGCTCAGCGCGGCGGCTGCGGCCCGTGCATCGGCGTCCTCGGTCTCGTCCGGCCGGATGCCGTAGCCGTCCTCGAGGTCGATGCGCAGGTCCTCGATCGGTTCGGCCGCGAGCTTGGCCCGGACGAGGGCGACGATCGAAGCGTCGAAGTCTGGCAGCGGGCCGTGGGCATCGAGCGCGGCCAGCGCCGCGCCGCCCCATTCGTGCAAGGTGTTGACGGTGACCCGGTCGGCCGGCACGTAGACGGTGTGCACCGGCTGCCGGCCCGGCGCCGGGCCTGGGTAGCGGCGGGCTCGTTCGGCATCGTCGTCGGCCAGCGACGCGTCGAGCCGATCGGCGAAGCCCGGGTCGAGCATCAGTC
>JBDTXT010000137.1:0-7128 GCA_040006035.1 Pseudonocardiales bacterium
TGCTGGCCAAGCTCGGCATGGAGCGGCGCACCCAAGCGGCCGTCTACGGCGCCGAGATCCGACGGACCTAAGGCCCAGCTTTCAGGGGGCCATCCGCCTCTGCTGCAGAGCACGAGATTCGGCCACCGTGGTCGTAAGGGCAAGTGACCACGGGAGCGCGCATGACCACTGCACGGATCATCGTCGGCGTCGACGGCTCGACCGGTGCCCGCACGGCGCTGGAGTGGGCTGTGGACGAATGCCGACTACGCGCCTGCACCCTGCTCGTCGTGCACGCGCGACAGGCGCATCCCGGTACCGCAGGGCCGGTTGACCTCGGCTACGACGAGGTCGCCGAACGGTTGCTGAGCCGGCACTCCGCGGCCGCGTCCGCGCGCCAGCCGGGCGTGGCCGTGACGACGCTGCTCAGCAGCGGGCCGCCCGCCAGCACCCTTATCGACCTCAGCGCCGACGCCGAACTGGTGGTCGTCGGTTCGCGCGGCAACAACGCCTTCACCAGCACCATGCTCGGGTCGGTCAGCACCCGGACGGCGGCACACGCCCACTGTGCCGTGGCGGTCGTGCCGCAGCGCCTCGCGATTCGAATCGAGAAGGACGCGCGGCCCGTTGTAGTCGCTACGTTCGCCGGGCATGCCGGCCGGCTGGGCTTGGAGTTCGCCCGCGACGAGGCGCGGGTGCGCGGCGCCCGGCTGCAGTCCGTGTCGGCCGAGCCTGAAGCCGAGCCCGCCGAGGAACTGCTGCGTGCTGCGCAGGCCGCCCAACTGCTCGTATTGGGCTGCTTGCACAGCGAGGACCGCTGGAGCAGCCGCCTCGGTGCGGTGCCCACCGCGATCCTGCACCGCGCCACCTGCCCGGTGATCGTCGTGAGCGAGTTGCCCCAGATGTCAATGACAGCCAACGAATGGAGAAAGCCATGATCGCCCAACCGTTTCCCGTGGTGGTCGGAGTCGACGAGTCAGCCGGTGCGAACCAGGCGCTGACCTGGGCGATCGACGAGGCCCGCTCACGCCGGCTCTCGCTGCGCCTCGTGTGCGCCTATGGATCAGTCCTGAACTACGGCGGACTCGCGATGTACGGCAACCTGCCCCCCGTCGACCCGTCCCTCGCCCGTCAGGTGACGACCGACCTGCTCGGGCAAGCAGTCGCGCACGTCAAGGAACTGGCGCCGGATCTGGACGTGAGCACCTGCGTGGTCGAAGACGACGCGGCCCACGCCCTGATCGACGAATCCTCGCGCGCATCACTGATCGTGCTCGGCTCGCGGCATCTGGCGAGTGTCGGGTCAGTCCTGCTCGGCTCGGTGAGCGCAGCGGTGTCGGCCCGGGCCGCGTGCCCGGTCGTGGTGCTGCGCGGACCGGCCGGGCTGCTCGACGAAACCACCGCTGTGATCGTCGGGGTGGACGGCCACGCCAGCTCCGCAGGCGTCATCGAGTTCGCCTTCGACTACGCCAGCCGACGCTCGGTGCCGCTGAACGCGGTGCTGTGCTGGCACCCTGACCGCTTGGCCGAGATGATGTGGCGCGCCGAGCCACCCGCGCCAGAGAAGGCTCGAGCCTGGCTGTCTGAGGCTCTGGCCGGTTGGCAGGAGAAGTACCCCGACGTCGTCGTGCAGAGCGCCGTGGTACGCGATCATCCCATCGCCGGTCTGGTTGCGGCCTCGGCCGCGCAGGACCTGCTCGTCGTCGGCAGCCGCGGCCGCCACGCACTGGCCGGCACGTTGCTCGGCTCGGTGAGCCAGGGCGTGCTGCATCACGCGACCTGTCCGGTCGCGCTGGTCCCATCCATCACCCACGCTTGGAGTTGATCATGAAGGCGCTCGTTTACCACGGTCCCGGCCACAAGGCTTGGGAGGACGTGCCCGCTCCCGAACTGGCCGCCGACACCGACGCCATCGTGCGCGTCGAGGCGACCACAATATGCGGGACAGACCTGCATATCCTCAAGGGCGACCTGCCGGCGATGACCGACGGTCGGATCATCGGGCACGAGGCTGTCGGCACCGTGACCGAGATCGGGCCCGGCGTGAAGAACGTCGCGGTCGGCGATCGCGTCCTGGTGTCGTGCATCAGTGCCTGCGGCCGGTGTCGCTTCTGCCGCGAGGCCCGCTACGGCAGGTGCACCAACGGCGGTGGCTGGATCCTTGGCAACGAGATCGACGGCACGCAGGCCGAATACGTACGCGTCCCGTTTGCGGACAACTCGACGTACCCTGCGCCCGCAGGCGTCAGCGACGAGGAGTTGCTGATGCTGTCCGACATCCTGCCGACCAGCTACGAGGTCGGCGTCCTCAACGGGCAGGTGCGGCCAGGAGACGTCGTCGCTGTCGTGGGAGCAGGCCCGATCGGGCTGTCGGCCATCAGCTCGGCCCGGCTGTTCAGCCCGAGCCAGGTAGTAGCGATCGACCTGGCCGCGAGCCGGCTCGACGCAGCCAAGGTGTTCGGTGCCGACGTCGTGGTCAACAACGGCCTCGAGGATCCGATCGCGGCTGTCATGGCGCTCACCGACGGTCTCGGCGCGGACGTGGTCATCGAAGCAGTGGGCGTCCCGGCGACCTTTGAACTCGCTGTCGACCTCGTGCGTCCGGTCGGGCGGGTCGCGAACATCGGCGTGCACGGCACTCCGGTCACGCTGCACTTGGAGCGGCTGTGGGACAAGGACGTGACGATCACCAGCGGTTTGGTCGATACCTACTCGACTCCGACGCTGCTGCGGTTGCTGACCAGCCGGCAGATCGACGCACAGCGCTTCATCACGCACCGCTTCGGTTTCGATGAATTCATCGAGGCCTACGACGTCTTCTCGCGGGCGAGCGAGACCGGTGCCCTCAAGGTCGTGATCAGCCGGGAGGTCTGAGCTCTGACTGAACGGCGCCGCGGTAGTGGCCCCCGCGACCTGCCGGTAATGGTGCTTTCGGCTACTGCTTGACCTCGCGTTCGTGGTGGGCGTGCGGGGGTTGTCTCGTCCCTCGCCACTCATTGGGTGTTCACCTTTCGTCGCGCTGAAAAGCGCGGCGACGGAGAGAGAGTGGTCGTGTCGCCCGTCGCCGCTGCCGGCTCTCGCCTCGCGTTGGCTAGCGACGGGACGTCGGTTCGGTTCCCGTCTCGCGCTGCCGCCAACCGGTCCGAGCCGTGCCCGATCGGCCCGCGCAGGAAGATCAACCAAGTTCTTGCTTAAGCACTATGGGCAAAGTCTTCGGAAGCACTTGCGAAATGGTCCGCTCGGGTGAAGGCTGCTGCTGATTTGGGTCCGCGACGCGGACTGACCGGAGAGGCCCTGCCGCCGGTCTTCGCCCCCGTCGCTGATGCGCAGGCAATGGGTTCGATCTCCGCGGCGCAGGCCCGGGTGATCACCCGCTGCGTCGACGAGCTGCCCGCGGCAGTTCAGGCCGAGCACGACATGTCCGTCCAACACACGCTGGTCGAGCATGCGCAGCATATTCTCCCGCGCCGGGACGGCTCGGCCCGCATCGTAGGTGAGCTGACTGCGTTGTGCGCCGAAGCGCTGCGCACGGTGCTCGACACCCTGGCCCGGCCCCGTCCCGCCGAGGACGGCACCAAAGACCCGCGCACGCCCGGGCAGCGCAACCACGACGGCTTGCACGAGGGCTACTGATGATGCCGCGTTCCGGGCTGCTCCCGGACTGCGGTGGCATCGCCGCCACCATCGTGCTCACCATGACCCCCGAGCAGTTCCAGAACGCCAGCGGGCTCGTCACCACTGGACACGGCGCCCTCATCTGCGCCGAACTCGCCCTGAGCCTGCTCGGCGACGCCCGCATCACCCCCGTCGCCATCGGCAAGTCAGGCGAGATCATCGCCTACGGAAGCTCTCGCCGGTTCTTCACCGAGACCAACGCTTGGCGATGATCGCCCGGGACAGCGGCTGCAGTTTCCCGGGTTGCGACCAACCGCCGGCCCGATGTCAGTCCCACCACGTCACCGACCACGCCATCACCCGACGAACATCGGTAAGCGACGGCACCCTGCTGTGCGGATTTCATCATCGCGAACATGCCAACCTCGGCTGGGTCTGCCAGATGACCAACGGCATCCCACACTGGACCGCGCCACACTGGATCGACCCGCACCAAACCCCTAGCCGCAACCAGGCACACGCCCTGCTGGCTGTCTGAGACTGACCACTCGCCGGTCGGGCCGGGTGGCGTCGGCGGCGAGCAGGATGCCGAGTCACGGCGCACGTCGGGGCGCTGCTTTGGTCGTTCTTTAGTGGGCCGGTCAATACTCGCCCGCAGTGACGCGAGCAAAGGAGCCGCCATGACCGTGACCGTGACCGTGACAGAGCCCGGCCCGACGACGTCCCACCCACGCACAGCTCGCACGCTGCTGGTGTGGGGCACGCTCGCGCTGGCACTTGCGCTGAGCGCGTGCGGTAGCGGCAAACCCACCGGCGGCGGCACGTCGGCGCCGGGCGGCTTCACCTCACCCGGAGTGGCCGGCACGCCATCCGGGACGTCGGCTGCTGCCGGTAGTGGCACGAGCACGGCGCCAGGAATCGTCGACCAGTGCTCGGTGCTGACCGCGAGCGACCTGCAGGCGGCCCTCGGCGTCGCGCCAGCTGGAGCCGGAACTCTGCATGAGGGGCTCACGGGCGGGTTCTGCCTGTGGAAATTGCCGAAATCCGAAAGCTTCACGGTGGGAGTCGACGCCTACTCAAGCTCCGCCGACGCCGCACGCTTTTTCGAGGAGCGCCTGACCTCGGTTCATCAGGGCGGTACGCCGGTCGCGGGGCTCGGGGAGAAAGCGGACTTTACGACGGGGGAGCTCGGGGCGAACTTCGCCGACATCGTGGTGCTTACCGGGCGCTCCATCCTGCACCTTCGGCACAACACCTACGGGGTACCGATCGCCCAGGCCAAGCTCACCGAGCTCGCCGGCAAGGCGTTGGAGCAGGTCAAGTAGCCGTCAGCTCGCGGCGGGGACGAGGAGAGGCGTCGAGCGGCGCCACGGTCCTTGGTGGCCGGTAGCCGACCTGTTGGTCGCTGTCGGAGTGGTCGTGCCAGGCGACGTGGCCCGGGTGATCGCGGGCGGTTCGCAGCTACGTCAACCGTCGAGTAGATGGCGCGCCTCGCGGGCGATCTGCAGGTCCTCGCGAGCGGTGATCACCACGGTGCGCACGGCGGCACCCTGAGGGGAGATGTCGTCATCGCCGGCGGCCGCCTCGTTTCGCGCGTCGTCGATGGCGACGCCGAGAAAGCCCAGCCGTTCGGCCGCGCGCCGGCGCACGATGGGGGAGTGCTCACCGACGCCGCCGGTGAATGCGAGCAGGTCCAGGCCGCCGGTGGCTGCGCTCATCGCGGCGATGCTGCCCACCAACCGGTGGAGGTAGACGTCGATGGCGAGCACCGCGTCGGGCTCGCCCCGTTCGAGCGCGGTCTCGATCGCACGCATATCACCGGTGCCCGCCAGTGCGGTCAGCCCGGAGCGCTGCTCCAACGCCGTGGCCACTTCATGTGGCGACAGATGCTCGTGCTCCTCGAGCCACAGCACCAGGCCCGGGTCGACAGTGCCGGAGCGGGTGGCCATCACCAGCCCCTCCAGCGGCGTGAAACCCATCGTGGTGTCGACGCTGTGACCGCCGAGCACGGCCGCCAGCGAGGCACCCGCGCCCAGGTGGCAGGTGACGACGCGCAACCCGGCCAGCGGGCGATCGACCAGTTCGGCGGCACGCTCGGCGCAGTAGGCGTGCGACAGCCCGTGAAACCCGTACCGGCGCAGGCCGTAGCGCTCGCGCCATTCGCGCGGCACGGCGTACGTCGCCGCCGCAGCCGGGATGGTGGTGTGGAACGCGGTATCGAAGCAGGCGACAGCGGTGACGTCCGGCAGTCGCGCGGTGACCTCGTCGAGCGCGGCGAGGGACTTGGGTTGGTGCAACGGGGCCAGGTCCGTCAGCTCTTCGAGCTGCCGGCGCACAATCTTGTCGACGCGGACAGGTCCGGTGAACACCGTCCCACCGTGCACGACGCGGTGACCGATCACGTCCGGCGCGGGCCAGTCGGATAATGCAGCATCCAGCCCGGACCTGTCGAACCCGTCCGGTCCAGCCGCCAGGTCAGCGCTTTCCGTCACCTGATCCTGCGCGTCGAGCAGGCGCAGCTTCAGGCTGGAGGACCCGGCATTGACGACGAGCACCCGCACCGGTCAGTCCGTGACCGAGGGCGGCGGCGCGTCCGACCAGGCCCAGTTGGTGATCGCCGGGTCGTCCTCGCCGTGCTCGCGGGTGTAGGCGCGGGCGGCGAAGCGCGCGTCGGACATCCGCTGGCGCAACAGCGCGGCGCGGCTGCCCAGGCTCGGCACGCGGTCGACGACGTCCATCACGAGCTTGAAGCGATCGAGGTCGTTCATCATCACCATGTCGAAGGGTGTGGTCGTGGTGCCCTCCTCCTTGTAGCCGCGCACATGGATGTTGTGGTGGTTGCTGCGCCGGTAGGTCAGCCGGTGGATCAATGACGGGTAGCCGTGATAGGCGAAGATCACCGGCTTGTCGGCAGTGAACAGTGCATCGAAGTCGCGGTCGGAGAGCCCGTGCGAGTGTTCGGTGTCGGGCTCCAGCCGCATGAGGTCGACCACGTTGATCACCCGGACCTTCAGCTCGGGCAGGTGGGTGCGCAGCAGGTCGGCCGCCGCGACTGTCTCGAGGGTCGGGGTGTCGCCGGCGCAGGCGAGCACCACGTCCGGTTCGCCCTCGGCGTTGCCGGCCCAGGGCCAGATCCCCAGGCCACGGGTGCAGTGCGCGATCGCATCGTCGATGTTCAGGTAGGTCAGCGCGGACTGCTTGCCGGCGACGATCACGTTGACGTAGTGCCGGCTGCGCAGGCAGTGATCGGTCACCGACAACAGAGTGTTCGTATCCGGCGGCAGGTATACGCGGACGATTTCGGCCTTCTTGTTCACGACGTGGTCGATGAACCCGGGGTCCTGGTGCGACAGGCCGTTGTGGTCCTGGCGCCAGACGTGCGAGGTCAGCAGGTAGTTCAGCGACGCGATCGGCGCCCGCCACGGAATGTGCCGGGTGGTCTTGAGCCACTTGGCGTGCTGGTTGAACATCGAGTCGACGATGTGGATGAAAGCTTCGTAGCAGTTGAACAGGCCATGCCGCCCGGTCAGCAGG
>JBDTXT010000138.1:0-7126 GCA_040006035.1 Pseudonocardiales bacterium
GAGATGTTCGAGGCGCTGACCTTGGTGCAGACCAACAAGGTGACCCGGTTCCCGGTCATCCTGTACGGCACGCAGTACTGGCAGGGGCTCATCGACTGGATCCGTAATTCGATGCTGGCCGAGGGCAAGGTGGGCGAGGCCGACCTCGAACTGCTCACCGTCACCGACGACGTGGACGAGATCGTGGCCCGGATCCTCGCCTCGGACGGCACCCGCTCCGAGCAGGCAGCCGCAGAGAGCCGTGCGGTCTCGCAAGACGCGCGCGCCATCGCGCCCGACACGGAGTAGGCGATGGCGGCGGTTTGTGTGTATTGCTCGTCCTCGCTGGAGATCGACCCGGATTACGTGGAACTGGCGCAGGCGGTCGGGCGCCGGCTCGCCGCTGGTGGGCATTCACTGGTGTCGGGAGGCGGCCGGGTGTCGATGATGGGGGCGGTGGCGGTCGCTGCGCGCGCCGGCGGGGCGCACACGGTCGGCGTCATCCCCGCACACCTGATGCCCTACGAAGTGGCCGACACGGCCGCCGACGAGCTGATCGTCGTCGACACCATGCGCGAGCGCAAGCGGGTGATGGACGAACGCTGTGACGTGGTGCTGACGCTGCCCGGCGGAATCGGCACGCTGGAGGAACTCTTCGAGATGTGGACGGCCGGCTCGCTCGGCATGCACGACAAGCCGGTGATCGTGCTCGATCCGGTCGGCTTCTACGAACCGCTGTGGGTGTACCTGGAAGCCTTACGTGACAAGGGATTCGTGCGGCAGAAGGCCCTGGACATCCTGCATCGGGTGACCAGTGTCGAGGCGGCCTTCGAGGTGGTGGAGGCGGCCGAGAACTCAGCCGGTGGGTAGTCCCGGTCCGTGGCGCTGGAACCGCATCAACCGCTCGTTCTCGTACGCCACCCGCTGCGCTGTCGACTCCAGGTCGCAGAACATCCGCTTGAGCATTCGCGTGCCGCACGGCGACTGCGCGGCGATGGCGTCGGCCAGTTCAAGAGCTGCGGCCTCGGCGTCATCGGCGGCGGCAGTGCCCTGGAACAGCCCGTACGATTCGGCTTCGGCCATCCCCAGCACGCGCCCGGTGAACACGAGATCCTTCGCGCGGGCCAGCCCGAGCAGCGGTGTGAGCCGGGCCGGTCCGACTGGGACGCCGAGCCGGGCGCCGGCCCACGACAGCCTGACGTTCTCACCGCCCACCCGCAGATCGCAGCCTGCGGCGATCTCGGCGCCCGCGCCGACGCAGCTCCCGACGCACACGGCGATCGTCGGCACCGGGAACTGCGCGATCGCCGCGTACAGGCGGGTGAACGAGTGCATTCGGGCCAGGCCGCCGTCGGCGTCGAGCACCTCGCCGACATCCGCGCCGGCGCAGAAGGCCGCGCTGCTCGTCGTCGACAGGACGAGCACGCGCAGTGACTCGTCGGCGGCGAGTTCGTCGAGCGCGGCGACGAGGACCGCCAGTCCGGCGGAGTCCAGCGCGTTGCGCTTGTCAGGGCGGTTCAGCCGCAGGATCGCGACGCCGCCGAGGCGTTCGTGAACGATCGGGCTCGGGGGATTCGGCTCGGCCACGACGCTCAGTTCACCACACCCGTAGCGTGGCCCCATGGCCAGGCAGATGAGTGATGACGAGAGGCGCACGTTCCTGTTGAGCGGCACCCTGACGGGCGTCCTTGGCACTGTGCGCAAGGACGGGCGCCCGCATGGCGCGCCCGTCTGGTTCACCTTGGACGGAGACGACGTGATCTTCACGACCGGAGCCGGCACGATGAAGGGGCGCAACCTGCTGCGCGACCCTCGGGCGGCGTTCACGGTCGACGACGGCACGCCGCCCTTCGATTTCGTCACCATCGAAGGCCGGGTTGAGCTGTCCGAGGATATGGACGAGGTGCTGCGGTGGGCCACCGTTCTCGGCGAGCGCTACATGGGTGCTGAGCGCGCCGAGGCCTTCGGGAAGCGCAATGCGGTGCCAGGCGAGATGCTGGTGCGGCTGCGCCCTGAGAAGTTCGTCGCACTGGCCGAGATCGCCGACTGATCAGTCCAGCCGTTCAGGCCAGGCCGCGCCTGGCCACGGCGGGTGCGCGGGTGCCGCGGATCGAGGCCACCATGTCAAGCACGCGGCGCGTGGCGAGCACGTCGTGGGCGCGGACCACGCGGGCGCCGTGCCACGCCGCGATCGCAGTCGCTGCCAGCGTTCCCTCGAGCCGGTCGGCGGCCGGCAGGTCGAGCGTCTCGCCGATGAAGTCCTTGCGGGACAGCGCGACCAGCACGGGCCAGCCCGTCGCGACCAACTCGTCCAGGCGGCGGGTGAGCTCGAGGGAGTGCCAGGTGTTCTTGCCGAAGTCGTGGGTCGGGTCGATGAGGATCCCGTCGCGACGCACCCCGGCCGCGACGGCCCGCTCGGCCGAGGCAATCAGCCCGGCGCGGACGTCGGCGACCACGTCGTCGTAGCGCACGCGATGTGGGTCGGTGCGGGGCGGCAGGCCACCGGTATGGCTACAGACCAGGGCCGCACCGCTGCCGGCGGCGACGGCGAGCAGACCGGGGTCGGCGCCGGCCCACGTGTCGTTGATCAGGTCGGCGCCTTCGGCGACGACGCGCTCGGCGACCGCCGAACGCCATGTGTCGACGCTGATCGCCACCTGGGCAAAGCGCTCGCGCACGGCCGCGACGACGGGCAGGACGCGGGCGAGTTCCTCGGCGGGCTCGACGGGTGGCCCGTAACCGGCGCGCACGCCGCCGATGTCGACAATGTCAGCACCGTCGTCGACGGCCCGGGTTACCGCGTCCAGGGCGGCACCGAGTTCGACGTTGGCGCCACCGTCGAAGAACGAATCCGGCGTGCGGTTGATGATGGCCATCACCGCGCACTCGTGCTCGCCGAATACCCGTGGACCGACCCGGAATATCACCCGCCCACCCTGGCAGACCTCTGGGCATGACACGATCGTGAGGTGATGACACTGGCGTTGTACGGGCTGCTGGCCGTCCTGCTGATCGGTGCCATTTATCTCGTTGCTGCATTGCTGCTGCCGGCCGGTGAGCAGATCGCGCCCGCCGTGCGCGACGAGCCGATCTGGTCGCTGCCCGCCGAGCGCTCCCTGGTCGCGGCGGACGTGGCCGACGTGCGGCTGCCGGTGGCGTTGCGCGGTTACCGCTTCGCCGAGACCGACCTGTTGTTGGATCGGCTGGTCGAGGAGTTGCGCGCTCGCGACGAGGAGCTAGCGCGACTGCGCAACCCGGCGACCCGATCCGCGCCGTCCGTCGCTGAGGCCGGTGAACGCTTCGCCGAGCACGAGACGCTCGCGGCGAGCTCGCCTGAGCCGACGAAGTCCCCGTCTCTGGTCAAGGCGACGACGGAGGGCGCAACCGAGCCCGAGCGGGATCCTGGCATCGACGTAGTGTCCGCGGCCGCGGCAAGGTCGCGGGCCGAGTCCGGCGCCGCACAACCCGAGCCGACGCCCGACGCTGTGGCCGAGCCGCAGGTCGCGCCGGCACCCCGGCCGGCCGTCGCAGCAGCGCCGAAGCCTAGGCGGGTACCGGCCCGCAAGACCCAGCCTGCGCCGCCATCCGAGCCTGGCGGTCATGACGGCTGAGGCCGAACGGCCGCGCTGCGGCTGGGCCATGTCCACGCCCGAATACATCGCTTATCACGACGACGAGTGGGGCCGTGGCCTGCACGGTGAGCAAGCACTGTTCGAGCGGCTCGCGCTCGAGGCCTTTCAGTCCGGGCTGTCCTGGCTGATCATCCTGCGCAAGCGGCCGGCCTTCCGGGCGGCGTTCGACGGGTTCGACATCGACACGGTCGCCGGCTACGACGACGCCGACGTGGCGCGGCTGCTCGCCGACGCCGGGATCGTGCGCAACCGGGCCAAGGTGGCCGCGACCATCGCCAACGCCCAGGCCATCCGGGCCAGCGTTGCGGAAGGGCTGGACGAACTGCTCTGGTCGTTCGCGCCCGTGGACCGTCCGCCGCCGCTCACCAGCGCCGACGTCCCGGCTACGTCCGCGGAATCGGTGGCCATGGCCAAGGAGCTCAAACGCCGCGGGTTCAAATTCGTGGGGCCGACGACGGCGTACGCGTTGATGCAGGCCACCGGCATGGTCAACGACCATGTGCCACCGTGCTGGCGTGCTCCCGCCCGCAGATAGTGGTTCGCTGACCGCCCCTGAGCCAGCGTCCGAACCACAATCGGCTAGTGGCCGAGGAACTCCGGCTTCTGCTTGGCTACGAATGCTGCCGTGGAGGTGCGGTGGTCGTTGGTGGCGCCCATTGCGCTCTGCAGTTCGGCCTCCTTGGCCAGAGCCTGGGCCAGCGTGGCATCGGCGGCGTAGCTGATCGACTCCTTGATGGCGGCGTAGGCGGCGGTCGGGCCGGCAGCCAGTCGTGCGGCGAGTTCGTGGGCCACGGGCAGGAGGTGATCGGGTTCGACGACGGCGTTCACCAGCCCCATGTCGAGGGCGGCGTCGGCCGTGACCGGCTCGGCCAGCAGCGACAGGGCCATCGCCCGCGCGGAGCCGATCAGCCTCGGCAGCGTCCAGGACGCGCCGCTGTCGAGGGTGAGCCCGACATTGGCGAAGGCGAGCAGAAAGCCGGCCTTCTGCGAGGCGATTCGAAAATCGCACGCGAAGGCGAACCCGGCGCCGGCGCCGGCCGCCATCCCGTTGACGGCCGCGATGACCGGCTTGGGCATGGTGGCCAACCCCAGCACGATCGGGTTGTAATGCTCGGTCACCGTGTTCAACGGCGCCGGATCGTTCGCCTCGAGCAGGGCGACGTGCTCGCGCAGGTCCTGGCCGACGCAGAAACCGCGGCCCGCACCGGTCAGCACCACCGCACGCACCGAGGCGTCCCGGGACAGCTCGTCGATGGCCGTCGCGAGTGCCTCCTTGAGCTCCACCGAGAGCGAGTTCATCGAATCGGGACGATTGAGGGTGATCGTGGCCACCCCGTCCGCGCGGTCGAGCAGCAGCACATCAGACACGTCAAGATCCCTTCGGCAGGCGGCTTCCGCGACGTTACCGCGACCCGGGGTTCCGACCGACGGACGTAATGCGGGAGAATGGACACAGCACTGGTGTTGCGCGCTCTGCACGCCAGCTGGATTTCTACCCACGCGAGCGTGCTGCGCTCATTCGAGGAGGTACGCATGGCGGCCATGAAGCCGCGGACGGGCGACGGTCCGCTCGAGGTCACCAAGGAGGGTCGCGGCATTGTGATGCGCGTTCCCCTCGAAGGCGGCGGACGTCTCGTCGTGGAGATGTCGGCGGACGAGGCGACCGCCTTGGGCGACGCGCTGAAGAACGTCGTCACCTAAACAGCTCAGATTCGGCCCCGGCACCGGCGCGAGAGCCCGGTGACCGGGGCCGAACGCTGTCCCGAGCCGGATCAGGCAGGATCGGGCCATGCCCGAACTGGTGCTGCCGATGGTCGTGCGCATCGAGCGGGTCGACCCGCCGGGCCGCACCGACGCGCTCGAAGCAGCCGCTCGGGGTGCCCTGCTCATGCTCACCACGGATCGCGAGGAGTGGATCGAGCCGGTCGCGGCGTGGGACGCGGACAGGATTCGCAAGGTTGTCCGCCGCGCCCGCGGCGCCCAATGGCGCCGGGCGCTCACGATCGACGGCCTGGACGTCGTGCAGGGCAGCGCCGAACTGCGCGTCTACCCGCCGATCCCGATCGATGCCTGGCCGCCGGAGCTGGCCCGCCTGCAGGTCGGCGGCACCGAGCTGAACGACCTCGAGCCCCCGCCCGCACCTCCCGCCGGCACGCCACTCGTCCTGCTCTCGCCGCACGTCGAGATGACCGCCGGCAAGGCCATGGCCCAGGCCGCGCACGCCGCCCAGCTCGGCTACCGCGCCTCATCGCGGGCCGCCCGCCGGGCCTGGCAGGACAAGGGCTTCGAGCTGGCCGTCCGAGACGCAAGCCGGAGCCGATGGTCAGCGGCAGTCCAAGCCGGAGCCCCAGTAGTCCACGACGGCGGCTTCACGGAGGTAGCACCCAACACCCAAACTGCGCTATTCATTTACCGCTGAGTTGGATCTTGTCTCCTCTAAATCAAACTTTCATACAATTCCACTGTGCGGTGGGCGATGGTGTCCCAGCCGAACTCGTGGACGGCCCGCTCGCGGCCAGCCTTGCCCATGGCGGCGGCGCGGGCCGCATCGCCGCACAGGGCGTTCACGGCCGAGGCCAGACCGGTCTGGAACTCCTCGTCGGTCACCGCGTGGCGCGGCACCAGTAGCCCGGTCAGACCGTCGGCGACCACCTCAGGGATGCCGCCGATGGCGCTGGCTACCACCGCCGTCTCGCAGGCCATCGCCTCGAGGTTGACGATGCCCAGCGGCTCGTAGACGGATGGGCAGACGAACACGCTCGCGTGAGTGAGTAGCTGGGTCAGCTCCGGGCGGGGCAGCATCTCGCGGATCCACACCACGCCCGAGCGGCTGGCGGCCAGCCGGTCGACGGCGGCCTCGGTCTCGGCCGCGATCTCGGCGGTGTCCGGCGCTCCGGCGCACAGCACCAGCTGGATGGCGGGGTCGAACTGCGCCGCCGCCGCGAGCAGGTGGCCGAGGCCTTTCTGCCTGGTCACCCGGCCCACGAAGAGCACGAAGGGCCGGGACCGGTCGATGCCGTACTCGTCCAGCATCTCGGCGGAGGCCGTGGGGGCGTAGAGCTGGGTGTCGATCCCGTTGTGGATGACGTGCACCCGCGCTGGGTCTACGAAGGGGTACGCGGCCAGCACGTCGGCGCGCATGCCGTAGGACACGGCGATGATCGCGTCGGCCGTCTCGTAGGCCTGGCGCTCGGCCCAGGATGAGATGCGGTAGCCGCCGCCGAGCTGTTCGGCCTTCCACGGCCGTTGCGGCTCGAGCGAGTGCGCCGAGAGGACGTGCGGCACACCGTGCAGCTGCGCGCCCAGGACGCCCGCGAGATTCGCGTACCAGGTGTGCGAGTGCAGCACGTCAGCCTCGCCCAGCGCCGCGGCCATCTCGAGATCCACGCCCAGAGTCTGCAGAGCGGCGTTGGCCGACAGCAGTTCGACCGGTGGCGCATAGGAACGCACCCCTGCCTCGGGACGGCTGCCGCCGAAGCAGTGCACGTCGACATCGACGATCCGGCGCAACTCGC
>JBDTXT010000139.1:0-7091 GCA_040006035.1 Pseudonocardiales bacterium
GTTGAGCTGTTCGAGACGGCGGCGCGATACACCGACCGGCTGCCCTACGAGAGCGTCGCAGGATTCGCCGCACACCTGGCCGCGCAACAGATCCCCGGCGACACGTTGGCCACGGGCGCGGCTCAAACCGACACCGTCGCCGTGCTGAGCGCACATGCCAGCAAGGGCTTGGAGTGGGATCTCGTCTGCGTCGCGAACGTGCAGGAAGGCAGCTGGCCCGATCTGCGCCGGCGCGGCTCGTTGCTCGGATCGGAGTCGCTGGTCGAGGTGCTCGCCGGCCGTGACGCAGCCGGCGTCTCGCTCGTCGCCCCGCAACTCGCCGAAGAGCGGCGCTTGTTCTACGTCGCTGTCACGCGGGCGCGCACCCGCGTCGTCGTGTCCGCGGTGTCCGGTGACGAGGAGCAGCCCTCGCGGTTCCTGGACGAGATCGATCCCGTCGACGACGATCGTCCACTGGCGGCGGTGCCGCGCGGGGTGCACCTGCCCGGCTTGGTCGCCGAGTTGCGCTCGGTGGCCTGCGATCCCGACGCACCTGACCACGACCGCGGTGAGGCCGCCGGTGCGCTGGCCCGCCTGGCCGCCGCAGGGGTCGCCGGCGCCCATCCGGAGCATTGGTGGGGTCTGGCCGGCCTGTCCGACGATGGGCCGGTCGCCGACCCTGGCGCACCGGTCTCGGTCAGCCCGTCGAAGATAGACGCCTACCTGCGCTGCGAAGTGCGCGCCCTGCTCAGCGACCTCGGCGCCACCGACGGCGACCTGATCTCAGCTTCCCTGGGCACCGTGGTGCACGCGGTCGCAGCCGAGGCGCCCGCCGATGCCGGCGCCGAAGAACTCGAGCGCCTTCTCGACGCCCGGTGGAACACCCTCGACTTCGGCGCGCAGTGGCACGCCACCAACGAACGCAAGCGGGCCACCGGCATCCTGGCCAAGCTCGTCGACTGGCTGCGCAGCAGCCGCGCCGATCTCGAACTGGTCGCGGTCGAAGAGGCGTTCTGCGTCGACATCGGCGACGCCAGGCTGCGCGGCCGCGTCGACCGGCTCGAGCGCGACACCGCGGGCCGCCTGGTGGTCATCGACCTCAAGACCGGCAAGAGCAAGCCAAGGCCCGGCGAATTGGACCGCCATCCCCAGCTGGGTGCCTACCAGCTCGCGGTCGAGCACGGAGCGTTCGCGGCCGGCACCGTGTCCGGTGGGGCGCGTCTCGTCCAACTCGCCTCCGCTGGCGAGGCCGAGCAGCGCCAGGGGGCTCTCGGCGAGTCCGACGACCCCGGTTGGATCGAGGCCGAGGTGGCGCGGGTCGCGGCGCGGCTGCGCGGCAGCGAGTTCACCGCCACGGTGAGCGCCGACTGCCGGCGCTGCGACGTGAAGGCGTGCTGCCCCCTGCAGCCTGACGGTCAGCAGGTGCCGACGTGATCACGGCGGCTGAGCTGAGCCACTTGATCGGCCTGCCCACTCCCACCGACGAGCAGGCCGAAGTGATCGAGTCCGGCCTCGTCCCGTCCGTGGTCATCGCCGGAGCCGGGTCGGGCAAGACCGAGACCATGGCCGCGCGGGTGGTCTGGCTGGTGGCGAACCGGCACGTCGTGCCCGATGCGGTGTTGGGGCTGACCTTCACCCGCAAGGCCGCGGCCGAACTGGGCCTGCGCATCCGGCGGCGGCTGGCCCAATGGCGCCACGTCGTGCAACGCGACGCTCCGGACGAAGTCGAGCAACTGGCCGTCTTGCGCGCCGGCGAACCGACGGTGTCCACGTATGCCGCTTACGCGGGGCGCCTGGTCGGCGAGCAGGCGCTGCGCCTGGGCGTTGAGCCCGACACCCGGCTGATGTCGCCCGCCGTGTCGTGGCAGTTGGCCGACCGGGTGATGCGCAACCATCCGGGCCCACTGCCGCCCGACATCGGCGCACCGTCCTCGCTGGTCAAATACATCCTGTTCATGTCGGGCCAGCTCGCCGACCACCTCGTCGGCGCTGACGTGGTCGATGCCTTCTGCGCCGATCTCCTGGCTGAGGTGGCGGCGCTGCCCGGCAAGCTGAACAAGACCGGCGACGTCGCCAACTTCATCAAGATGATCCAACACCGCCGCGCACTGCTGCCGCTGGTGGCCGAGTTTGCGGCCGCGAAGGCTGCGCTGCCCGTCGTCGACTTCGGCGACCAGATGCGCTTGGCCGCTCGGCTGGCGGCGCTCGACGAGGTGCGGGCCATCGAGCGGGCCCGCTTCCAGGCCGTCCTGCTCGATGAGTACCAAGACACTGGCCACGCCCAGATAGCCATGCTGCACGGGTTGTTCGGCGACGGCCACCCGGTCACCGCGGTGGGTGACCCGTTCCAGTCCATCTACGGCTGGCGAGGGGCGAGTGCGGGCAACATCGGCTTGTTCGCCACCACCTTCTACTGCTCCGACGGTTCGCCAGCGGCGGTGTACCCGCTGGCTACGAGCTTCCGCAACGACCGCGCGGTGCTGCTCGGCGCCAACGCCGTCGCGGCCCCCCTGCGCACCTCGGCCTCGCTGCGTGACCTGCGGCCCGGGCCCAACGCCGCCGACGGCGCCCTCGAGATCACATTCACCGAGACGAACCTCGATGAGGCGCGTTGGGTGGCTGATCGCGTTCGCACCGCCTGGGACGCGCTGCCGGTCGGGGCCCGTACCGCCGCGGTGCTGGTGCGCCGCCGAGCACAGATCCCGATGCTGGCCGAGGCGCTGCGCGAGACCGGCCTGCCGGTCGAGGTGGTCGGGCTCGGTGGCTTGCTCACGACGCCTGAGGTCGCCGACGTCGTGGCCACCCTGCGGGTGCTGGCCGGTTTCACCTCCGGGACGTCCCTCGCGCGGCTGCTGGTCGGGGCCCGCTGGCGCATCGGCCCGCGCGACCTCGCCGCGCTGCGCGACCGGGCTCGCTGGCTGATCCGCGGTGACGACGCGATCACCTCCGCGTCAGACGACGATCAACTCAGCATCGTCGAGGCGCTCGACGACCTGGGTCCCCCCGATCGCTACTCGGACGAGGGTTTGCGGCGGATGGCGGAGCTCTCGGCCGAACTGCGTCGACTGCGCCGTCGGGTCGGTGGCTCCCTGCCCGAGCTGGTGGCTGAGGTCGAGCGGAGCTCGCGAGTCGACATCGAGGTGCTCGCGCGTCCCGACCGCGCCACCGTCGGCCGCGTGCACCTCGACCGGTTCCTTGATGAGGCGGCCCAGTTCGTCAGCGAGGCCGGCGACGCGTCCAGCTCGACGTTGTCGGCCTTCCTCGCGTTCCTCGACGCCGCCGAGGAGGAGGAGAACGGACTGGAGGCCGGCGAGGTCGAGGTGGCCACCGAACGGGTGCAGATCCTGACCGTGCACGGGGCCAAGGGCCTCGAGTGGGACATCGTCGCCGTCCCTGGTCTGGTCAACAAAATTTTCCCCGCCGAGCCGCGCGGCACCAACTGGACGCGCGCCCGTCAAGAGCTGCCTGGCCCGTTGCGCGGCGACCGCAATGTGCTGCCCGGGTTCTCCGCGGCCGACGTGGCAGATCTGGCTGATCTGGGCCAGGAACTCAGGCGGCACCACGACGACCTGGTCGCCCGCCACGCCGACGAGGAGCGGCGGCTGGGCTACGTCGCCCTGACCAGGGCCCGCCACGTGCTGCTCGCCTCCGGTTTCTGCTGGGACACCGCGGTCAAGCCACGCGAGGTGTCGCCCTACCTGGTCGCCCTGCGCGAGTTCGCCGAGCCCGATGAGTGGTTCACGGCGGCCGTCGATGCACCCAACCCCGTCCTCGCCGAAGTGCGCACCGGGCTCTGGCCGATCGACCCGCTCGGCCCGGCCGGCAGTCCCGGCGGCAGCGGCCGGCGAGCAGCCGTCGAGCACGGCGCGGCCCTCGTGCGGGCCGAGCTGGTCGCCCCCGACACACTCTTCGACGTCGCACTCAGCGCCCGGGCCGAGGAGTGGCGCCACGACGTCTCGGTGCTGCTCGACGAGCGGGCGCGGCTGTCCGGCTCCGATGCGTTCGCGGTCGCGCTGCCGTCGCAGCTGTCCGTCTCGCAGCTGGTCGAATTGCAGCGCAATCCGGCCGAACTGGCCCGCAGCATCCGCCGGCCGGTGCCGCGCCCGCCGGCACCCTGGGCCCGGCGGGGGACGGCCTTTCACACCTGGCTCGAGCAGCGCTGGCAGCTGCCGAGTCTGCTCGACGTCGACGAGTTGCCGGGCGCCGCCGACGAGGGTGCCGAAGACGCGAACTTCGCCGAACTGCGGGCCGCCTTCGAGCGCAGCGAATGGGCGACGCGTACCCCGGCCGAGGTTGAGGTCCCGTTCGAGATGGCCGTCGCCGACCGCATCGTCCGAGGTCGGATGGACGCCGTCTTCGGCAGCGCCGAAGACGGTTGGCTCGTGGTGGACTGGAAGACGGGCCAGCGCCCGACCGGTCTCGCGGCCGCTTCCGCCGCTGTCCAACTCGCCGCGTACCGGCTCGCCTGGGCCCGGCTCTGCGACATCGACGAGGCCGACCTACACCGGGTGCGGGCGGCATTCCACTACGTGCGAAGCAACGAAACGGTGCAGCCGGCCGATCTGCTCGACGCGGCGGGACTGCGCGCCCTGGTAGCGGGACCGGCCGAGCTCGACGCAGCCCCGAGGCGATAGCGTCCCGGGCATGACTGACGTACGGACCTTCGTCGAAGAACACCGCCCAGAGCTGCTCGCCGATCTCGATGCCTGGCTGCGCATCCCCGGTATAAGCGCCCAGCCCGAGCGCCACGACGACGTGCAGCGCAGCGCAGATTGGTTCGCGGCCGCCGCCCGTCAGGCCGGCTTCCCGACCGTCGAGATCTGGCCCACTGCGGGCTTACCGGCCGTCTACGCCGAATGGCCCAGCGCCGACCCCGACGCGCCGACCGTGCTCGTCTACGGCCACCACGACGTCCAGCCCGTCGACCCGATCGAGCTGTGGCACACCGACCCGTTCGATCCGACGATCGACGGCGACCTGTTGCGCGCGCGTGGCGCCTCCGACGACAAGGGCCAGTTGCTGTTCCACCTGCTCGGGCTGCGGGCGCACCTCTCCGCCACCGGCCGCGACACCCCCGCCGTCTCGCTCAAATTTCTCATCGAGGGGGAGGAGGAGTCCGGCTCGCCGAACTTCCAAGCACTGCTGACGCAGCAGCGCGACCGTCTGGACTGCGACGTCGTGGTCGTTACCGACACCGGCATGGTCGCCGCCGACAAGCCCAGCACCGTCACCGGTATGCGTGGAATGGTCTCGTGCACGGTCGCCTTCCATGGCCCCGATCTCGATCTGCACTCCGGCGTTTTTGGCGGCGCGATCCCCAATCCCGCCACCGCCATCGCCCGACTCGCCGCCGCATTGCACGACGCCGACGGCCGCGTGCAGGTGAGCGGGTTCTACGACGACGTCCTCGAACTGACCTCGGTCGAGCGGGAGTTGTTCGCGAAGGTGCCTATGGACGATGACGGTTTCCTCGCCGTCGCCCAGTCGCGGGCCCTGGCCGGCGAGCGCGGCTTCAGCACTCTGGAACGGGTTGGCGCGCGGCCCACCGCCGAGGTCAACGGCATCGGCGGCGGCTACCAGGGCGCCGGCGGTAAGACCATCGTGCCGAGCGACGCGTTCGCGAAGTTGTCCTTCCGCCTGGTCGCCAACCAGCAACCGGCCTCCATCATCAAGGCGGTCGAGGCGTTCGTGGCCGAGCACACACCCGAGGGCATCGCGGCCACGATCGACTGGGAAGGCCCGGGGGTGGCGCCCTGTCTGGTCCCCCTCGACACCCCGGCCTACGGTGCGCTCACCGACGCGATCAGCGAGGCCTTCGACGGCCTGCCGGTGCTGCCGACGCGCGAAGGCGGCAGCGGGCCCGAGGCCGCCATCCAGCAGGCTCTCGGCGCGCCGATGGTGTTTCTCGGCGTGGGCCTGCCCGACGACCAGATCCATGCACCGAACGAGAAGGTGAACCTCTCCATGCTCTATAAGGGCGCCGAAGCGGCCGCGCTGCTCTGGGCCGGCTTCGCCCGACTCGGCCGCAGCGGGCTGGAGCAGTCATGAGAGCCGCCCGCAGCGTCCGCGCCGCGGGCGCGGCGGTGCTGCTCGCCGCCGCCCTCACCGCGTGCGCGACGACGGTCAACGGCAGCGGCCAGTTCGCCGGCACCCGAGCGCCTCAGGCATCCGGCGACTTCCCCTCACCGACGACCGGATCGAGCGGCACATCGGCGCAGCCGCCGTCGCAGGCTTCTACGCCTGCCCCGCCGAGCGACACGGGCACCTCGCGGCCGCCCGGGACATTCGCCTGCCCCACAATCAAATATCCGTTCGCCCACCTGAGCTTCGACTGCATCATCGCCACCCTGGCAGTCGCCCCCAAGAACGACATCTGGCCGCTGCGCTTGTACAAGACCGTCGAGGCGCCGACGAGTTGGGTGCTCGAAGAGGGTGCCGGCAACTGGGGCGACCCCGGCTCGAACTCGCTGGCCGACATCGCCCTGGCCGTGCGCACGCGAATGATCACGGCCGGCGGGTACGGCACGTCGCCGACCCCGACGACTGTCACCGACACCGACACCACGGTCGGTGGCGTACCCGCGCACGTCCTGCAGACCACGATCACGCTCAATCCGGCCTGGGCCAAGCAGCGGGGCACCAAGGTGACGAGCGAAAAGCTGTGGATCGTCGTTGTGAAGGTCGGTGCCAAGGACGCCTCGCTCTGGTACACCTCGATCCCGAACCTCGCCGCCGAGCTGTGGCCGAAGGTCCCAGCGATCATCCAGTCCATCCGGGTCGGCTGAAGCGTCCTGCGTAAGGTGGTCGGCGTGCCACGCCCCATCACGCTGCCGAGCCCCACCTTCGATCTCACCCACCACACTCTCGACAACGGCCTGCGTGTCGTTGTGGCACCGGACCGCTCCGCGCCGGTCGTCGGCGTGGCGGTGCTCTACGACGTCGGCATCCGCTCCGAGCCCGAAGGGCGAACCGGTTTCGCCCACCTCTTCGAGCACCTGATGTTCCAGGGCTCGGCCAACCTCGAGAAGCTCGAACACTTCCGCTACGTCCAGTCTTCGGGCGGCACGTTCAACGGCAGCACCCACTTCGACTACACCGACTACTTCGAGGCG
>JBDTXT010000140.1:0-7078 GCA_040006035.1 Pseudonocardiales bacterium
AGCCATGCTGGCGAGATTACCCCTGAACATGGCGATCTCGCCCATAGCCGGTGGCGTCGCGACCATGCCACGATGCCGACAGGACTCACCAGGGAGGGGGCGCATGGCGTACGCGGGCAACGCCGGGCCAGCGGTGCTGAGCGACTTCGCGGTCGGCCAGGTCACCGTCGATGGCGCGAGCAAGACCGTCTACACGGCCGGCTCAGGGCCGGCCGTGATCCTCATGCCGGAGATGCCGGGCATCAGCCCCGACGTCGTGCGGTTCGCCGGCTGGATCCGCGAGGCCGGGTTCACCGTCTACCTGCCGTCCCTTTTCGGGATCGACGGCGCGTACCCGACCACCGCCGAGGGTGAGACCGTGGCGCGTCGCGCCTGTGTCAGTGCCGAGTTCCGGGCTTTCGCCGGTGGCGGCACCAGTCCGGTCGTGACCTGGCTGCGCGGACTCGCCCGGGCAGCGCACCAGGACTGCGGCGGTCCCGGCGTAGGTGCAATCGGGCTGTGTTTCACCGGCAACTTCGCCTTGACCATGACGCTTGAGCCGTCCGTCATCGCCCCAGTGATCAACCACCCGTCCCTTCCGTTCGACGACCCGGGGGGACTGGAGATCAGCGACGAGGACGCGCTCGCGATCCGTGACCGCTTCGAGCGCGATGGACTTACAGCGCTGGCCTACCGGTTCGACAACGACCGGTGGTGCACCGGGCAGCGCTTCGCCGCCTACCGCGCACTGCTCGGCGACCGCTTCGACGGCCGAGTGCTCCCTGGCGAGTGCGCCAACCCAACCCCTCCCCCATTCTTCCGCGACGTCGTGGGCTGCGCGCACAGCGTCGTGACAGCACACCTGGTCGATCAGGCCGGCCACCCGACGCTCCGAGCCCGAGACGAGATCCTGCACTTCCTGGCCGAGCGCCTGGGCCTGCTGGCGGGCGATACCGCTCGCACGTAAGGCGAACCGCCATCGGAACCGCTCGACACGCCTAGCGAGCCTCCCTCGCGGCGGTTTCGACTCGCTGCCGGTAGTTCTCCCACCAGGCCTGATCCATCGGCGGCATGTTGTCGTTGCCGGCCCGCAGTCCGGCCGTTCCGTCGATGAGTTCGCGGACGATGTCGGCGTGCCCGGCGTGCCGGTCGGTCTCAGTGACCATGTGCACCAGGATGCGGTGCAGGGTCACCTCCCTGCGCTCTTGCGGCCACCATGGCACCTGGCCGATCGCGTCGAGGCCCAGGGCCTCGATGGTGACATCCGAGTGCGCCCACACACGGTGATACAGCCCGACGATCTGCTCACGCGATTCCTCGGCGGTGGCCCACATGTCTGCGTTGGCCTCGGCATCGTCGGCGAACCACGGCAGCGGCTCGTCGAACGGCCGGCCAAACGTGTCGCCCAGGTAACCCGCCTCGACACTGGCCACGTGCTTGACCAGGCCGAGCAGGTTCGTCCCGGTCGGCGTCAGTGGGCGACGGATGTCGTATTCCGCGAGTCCGTCGAGCTTCCACACGAGCGCTTCGCGGGCGCTTTGCAGGTAACGGCGCAGATCCGCCTTCGGATCGTCAGCGATCATGCCGGACAGCCTGCCACTGGGCCGACTCCGGAGTCACCAGCCACCACCACCGCCACCTCCTCCGCCGCCACCACCGCCGGAGAAGCCCCCGCCGCTGCCACCGCTGGAGGAGCTGGGCGGCGATGCCGCCGCCGACGTCGCCGATGTGAAGCTCTGCGAGAACGAGTCCATGTTGCTCAGCCCGGCCAGATGATCGCCGCCGAAGTCACCGATGCCCCCGCCAGAGCCGATGTACCAGGGCGCGTACGTCACCCCACTCGCGCTCGCCGCGAGCGCCTGCGGGAAAGCCGTGCGGACGCCGTCCATGAACTCCTTGGCCACACCCAGAGCAACCGCGAACACCAGGTAGCGCTCGTACAGCACCACGTCCCACGCGCGGCTTGTCTCATCGAGCCGGGTGAAGGTGGTCAGGTAGCGACGCAGGCCGGACAGGACATGGAACTCCCGATTGCCCGCGATCGAGCGCTTGCGCAGCGTAGGGCTGGCCAGTGCGATGCCGACCGCGACCAGCAACGCGGCCAGGCCCAGGGGGTTGCGGATCACGAAGCCGGTCGCTGCACCGACGACGGCGAGCACGATGACGACCCCCCACACCGCCGGGAACTTCCAGGGGGCTGCGGTGTCTTCGTAATGCATCGGGGCGTAGGCCTGGGCGACGTCTTTCTTGAAGCCGGCGATCCACGCGCTGGAGCGCGTGGGATCTGCTTTCAGGAAGTCGGTGAACTCGTCCTTCGTCACCGACGGTCCCCGCTTGAACAGCTTGTCCAGCGCCTTGCGCTCGAACGGTGCCAGATCGCTGGAACCCTTCTCGGTTCGGTCGAAGGTGAAGTCGCTCCTGCTGTTTTCGGTGATCGTCAGATATCCCCGCTGCGCCAGATCGACGAGGGTCACCGTGAACGAGTCGTCACCGATGGAGCCGAATTTCATGATCGCCTTGGCGAAGGCCGGCGGGTAGACCGGAGGGTCGCGCACGTAGTCGGGCACTTCAGCTGGCCGGGCTAGTTCCTTACCGTGCTTGAGGAAGATCGGTACGACCAGCAGCAGGGCGCCGATCGCGAGGACGAGGCAGATGATTCCGGCGATCACGTGGATCACGTGGTCGCGGTGCACCTTCGCCTGCAGTTCGTGGCGCTTGGCGTTCGCGTCGCTCGATGCGTTCGCCTCGACACGTTGGATCGCCGACTTGAGGTCTCGACCGGCACGCGGGCCGGAGAACTGCGCCACCGGCTCGAGCATCCGCAGTTCGACGGCGTTGTGTGCGGGATTGTTGCGTACGTGCAGCAGCACGTCCGTGCCGTCGTAGGTCAGTTCGCCTTCGAGCACACCGTGCCCCCAGGCCTGGAGCTGGGCTCGCGACGTGGCCAACGTCTTGACGCGCACGTCGATATTCATTTTCGGGGCCAGGTTGCCTTGGAACTGCCAGTAGAGAACGGCGGTGTCCTTCGCCCGTGCGACCGCCTCCTTGATCGTGTAGCTGACGACGTAGGTGTGTTGGCCGGACACCGTCGTGTCGGCCGAACCCCACTTGACGTAGCCGGGGTAGGAACTCGCGATGGGAACCGGTTGGCCGTTCTCGGTCACAGTCAACTCGCCCAGCGTGTAGTTCGTGGCACCCAATTGGTCATCGGCGAGGTGCGAGCCCGGCCGGTCGAGTTGCCGGATGCCGCCATGGCAGGTGCCGTGAAAGTCATAGCTCTCGGTCTCTACGACCTTCATCGAGCCGTCCGGCTGCAAAGTGGCGACCGAGTTCATCGCCGTCCAGTCGCAGCCGCCGCGTTGTGCCGACTTGTAGAAGTGGAAGCCGACGAAGGCGATCGCAACGATGATCCAGACGATCACCTGGCCGCGCTTCAGGAATGTGCGCATCCGCCCTCTTCCGATGTCCACCCCGATCTTGTCAGCGCTCCCACTCTGCCCTACGCTCAATCATCCGCAGACCTGTGCGCTAACCCTGGGCGAGCCGTGCGACGCGTGAGAAGGCCGAACATTGTGGGTATGTTCCCGAAACTAGGTCCGACCGTCGAGGAGGCCCAGCATGTCATCGCCATCCCCCACCGAACAGCGTGCGGAAAGCGCCGAGGCGTATGTCGCGGTTGCTTCGTCGGCTGAATTCGCCGCGTTACGCCGCACCTTCCGCCGCTTCGTGTTCCCGATGACGGCTATATTCCTGGGCTGGTACCTCCTGTTCGTTCTGATGTCGAACTACGCGGCCGACTTCATGAGCCACAAGGTGATCGGCAACGTACACGTCGGGATGGTGTTCGGCCTGCTGCAGTTCGTTTCGACCTTCGTTATCACCACTGTGTATGCGCGTTGGGCGAGCAGACGTTTCGACCCACTCGCTGACGAGGTGGCGGAAAAGGTCGGACTGCACACCGATTCGGGTGGCACCCGATGAACCACCACCTGCTCGCCGCCGCCGCCGTCGGCCGTCCGGGCGTCAATCTCACCATCTTCATGGTGTTCGTCGTCATGACTCTCGCCATCGTGGTCCGGGTGGCACGCCGCCAGAGCGACGCCGCGGAGTTCTACGCCGGTGGACGCAACTTCACCGGGCCGCAGAACGGGATGGCCCTGGCCGGCGACTACCTGTCCGCAGCGAGCTTCCTCGGCATCGCCGGCGCGATCGCGATCTACGGTTACGACGGCTTCTTGTACTCGATCGGCTTTCTGGTCGCGTGGCTGGTGGCACTGCTGCTGGTGGCCGAACTGCTTCGTAACACCGGTCGTTTCACCATGGCCGACGTCCTGTCCTTCCGCCTGCGCCAGCGCCCGGTGCGAACCGCTGCCGGCTTGTCCACCTTGATCGTGACGCTGTTCTACCTGCTCGCCCAGATGGCCGGCGCAGGTGGGCTGGTCGCCCTACTACTCGGGGTCGAATCCAAGACCGGGCAGAGCCTGGTGATCGCGGTCGTCGGTGTGATCATGATCAGCTACGTGCTCGTCGGCGGCATGCGCGGAACCACGTGGGTCCAGATCATCAAAGCCGGACTGCTCATCCTCGGCGCCGGCGTGATGACGGTCTGGGTGATGAGCAAGTACGGCTTCAGCCTGTCGCACCTATTCGGCGCGGCGGTGGACAAGACCGGCGCCAAGGGTCCGGCACTGCTCAACCCAGGCAAGCAATACGGTCTGACCGACACCACCAAACTCGACTTCCTGTCCCTCGGACTCGCCCTTGTCCTGGGCACAGCTGGCCTACCGCACGTTCTGATGCGCTTCTACACCGTGCCTTCTGCACGCGAAGCACGCCGCAGCGTGGTGTGGGCCATCTGGCTCATCGGCATCTTCTACCTCTTCACCCTGGTTCTCGGATTCGGCGCGGGTGCCCTGGTCGGGCCGGAGAAGATTCTCGGCGCGCCCGGCAAGGTAAATTCTGCTGCGCCGCTGCTTGCCTACGAACTCGGTGGCACCGTGCTGCTCGGGATCATCGCCGCCGTTGCTTTCGCCACCATCTTGGCCGTTGTCGCCGGATTGACCATCACGGCGAGCGCCTCGTTCGCGCACGACGTCTACAACAACGTATTCAAGCGCGGACAAGTCAGCAGTGAGGGCGAGGTCCGCGTGGCCCGGGTGACGGCGGTAGTCGTCGGTTGCGTGGCCATCATCGGCGGCATCCTCGCGAATGGGCAGAACGTGGCGTTCCTGGTGGCGCTCGCGTTTGCGATCGCCGCCAGCGCGAACCTGCCGACGATCCTGTTCTCGCTGTTCTGGAAGCGGTTCAACACGCGCGGCGCACTGTGGAGCATCTACGGCGGCCTCACCTCGTGTCTGGTGCTGATCGCCTTCTCGCCGGTCGTCTCGGGCAAACCCCCGGTCAAGGGCAAGAGCCTGTCGATGATCACCGACCCGTCCGTCGACTTCCACTGGTTCCCGCTCGACAACCCTGGCTTGGTGACTATTCCGCTGTCGTTCCTGCTCGCGATCATCGGCACACTGTCCAGCCGAGAGCCGGTGAACGAGGCGAAGTGGGCCGAGATGGAGGTACGCAGCCTCACCGGCGCCGGCGCCGAAAAGGCAACCGTTCGCGCGGACTGAGACGCTACCCTGCCGTCCTGCGTTGTTGCTTCGATCGATCTAGTAGACGCTCACGCCGAAGACCGAGAGCGCTTCGGTAACCGGCTGGAAGAACGTCTGGCCGCCCGAGGTGCAGTTACCACTGCCGCCTGAGGTGAGTCCCAGCGCCTTCGTGCCGTCGAAAAGGGACCCACCGGAATCGCCGCCCTCGGCGCACACGTTGGTCTTGATCAAACCGGTGACCGAACCCTCGGCGTAGTTGACCGTGGCGTTCACGGCCAGCACGGAGCCGGAGTGCACGTGCGTCGTGCTGCCGCTGCGCTTGACCGACTCGCCGACAAAGGCGTTGGCCGACGAGGTGATGTCTTGTGTCGTGCCACTGGCGTTGTACAGGTCAACGCTGCCGGGGTGGGTGGCGCTGCTGGTGTACTTCACGATGGCGTAGTCGTTGCCCGGGAAGCTGCTGCTCTGGGTGGTGCCCAGCAGAGCGGTCTTGGCCGAGTTGCTGTACCAGGTCGAGGCGATGTTGCCGCAGTGCCCGGCGGTGAGGAAGTAGTACGTCGTGCCGGAGCGGACGTTGAAGCCGAGCGAGCAGCGGTACTGGCCGCCGTAGATCGCGTCACCGCCGCGGATGCGCATGGTGAAGGTGCCCGACACACGCTCGATGCGCGCTGCGCTGCCGAACCTGGCGGTGGCTGCCTTGACCTGGGCCAGCTTGGCGCCGGTCACCGTCTGGTCGACGGACACCACAACCTGGTCGGACTTCGGGTCGACGGCCCATGCGGTGCCGGCGAAGCGGGCCGAGTTGTTCAGCGCGGCAGTCACGGAGTTGAGTTGGGCGGCACCGTACTTGACCAGTTGCGGTGTCGCTCCGGCCGCGCGGACCTTGGCCGCGGCGGCGGAGTTGGTGACGGTGACGACCGTGCGACCGCTCGCGTCCAGGTAGGAACCGGCCGAGTTGGCGCCGAGGTCATTGGCGACTGCGTTTGCGGTCGCGGGTGTGGCGGCTGGCTTGGGTGCGGCCTGCGCCGACTGCGTGGCGAGCAGGGTGCCTGCTGCCAGTCCGGCTGCCGCGAAGGTGACCGCGGCGTTACGCAGATGGGTGCGAGTTGGTCTCAAAGTGAGCCTCCTGTGTATGTCGGCACGCCGGGTTAGCGCACCGAGCGGCGCACGTCGCCCTGCACGCCTCAATTGGGGTAAAAAGCATGCAAGCGACTAATGCCGATCCTTATACATTACTAACACAGAACGGGCGCCTCGGACAACTTTCAGGTGCTAGCGGGGGGGCATGGATGTGCCCCGGGACTTGCTAGCTCCCGGGGCACATCGGGGTCGGGGATCAGCCGTGGCGGCCCGCAAAGACCGCCTACTCAGGACGAGCGGATACCCCACGTCTGGACGAGGTACGGCGGTCCGACACTGGTGGCGTTATCGCGGATGTTGGCGATATTGGCGTACGCCGCGAGGAAGGTCGGCTTCTGGAACAGGGGCAGGTTGTA
>JBDTXT010000141.1:0-6983 GCA_040006035.1 Pseudonocardiales bacterium
GGCCGGGCTGACCAGCGGCTGGATCGGCCGGGTGCGCCGCCAGGGCCGCGCCCTGACCCTCGCCATCGTCGGCTGGGGCGCGGCGATCGCTGTGTCCGGTCTGGCCCATCAACTTTGGCTGGTGGTCGTGCTGCTCGCCTTCGCTGGCGCGGCCGACTTCGTCAGTGCCGTTTACCGCCAGACAATTCTGCAGACCTACGCGCCGGATGAGATGCGGGGCCGGATGCAGGGCGTCTTCATTGCGGTGGTCGCGGGCGGTCCGCGCCTGGGCGACGTGCGTGCCGGGGCCACGGCCAGTGTCGCGACGCCGCAATTCTCGTGGGTCGCAGGCGGCGTGGCTTGCATGGTTGTGGTGTTCGTCGCGGGCTACCTGGTGCGCCCGTTCTGGTGCTATGACTCGCGGACGGCGCAGAACGTCGACCAGACCCCGGCTCGGTAGCGTCGCCCTATAGCGCTGACGGCCTCACCCAGGCGACCGGCGTCCCACCGTCACGAATCGGTGCGAGGATTCGTCCATGGAGGCTGGCGTACATCTGCCCCAGATCGATCTGATGGGTGAGGGGCTCTCGTCGCTGCGCATGTTCGACGTGGTCGACGCGGCACGTGGTGCAGGGTTCGTCGCGGTTTCGGCCAACGACCATTTCGTCTACCCAGTGCCGTGGCTGGACGGTCTCACCGCGCTCGCGGCGGTGGTCGAGCGCTCGGGAGACATGAAGCTGGCAACCACCTTGTCGCTGCCGACGCTGCGGGGACCGGTTCCGGTCGCCAAGGCACTGGCAGCCCTCGATGTTCTCTCGGGTGGTCGGGTGATCGCCGGCCTGGGCCCGGGGTCATCACCGGGTGACTATCGCGCACTGGGGATCGGTTTCGACGAGCGATGGGCCCGCTTCGATGAGTCGGTGGCCATGGTCAAGGCTTTGCTGGCCGGGGACCCGCCGAGTGAGGGGCGCTACCACTCAGCACCCGAACAACCACTGCGGCCACTGCCCGTGCAACGCCCGCTGCCGATCTGGCTGGGCAGCTGGGGATCACCAGCGGGTCTGCGGCGCGTTGCCCGTCTGGGCGACGGTTGGCTGGCCTCGGCGTACAACACCACCCCCGAAACGTTCGTCGACAACGCCGCGGCGCTGGAGCGCGAACTGGATCGAGCGGGCCGATCCGGTGACGTGTTCCCGCATGCGTTGGTGACGATGTGGACCTGGGTCACCGAGAGTCGCGCGGAGGCGGACCGGATTCTCGCCGAGGTTCTCGCGCCGTTGTTACGACGCGATCCTGCGGACTTGCGCGGACGAGTTTGTGTTGGCCCCGCGCAGACGTGCGCGGAGCTCCTGTCCGGCTACGCCAGGGCAGGGTGTGGCCGCGTGCACTTCTGGCCTATCGGCGACGATCGTCGACAGATCGAGCTGATCGCAACCCAGGTGATGCCGCACGTACGCGGATGAATCCTCCCGACGTTCGCCACCGAACGCGCGAGCAGAGGATGGCTCAATCGGTGACAGCAACCATCGCAATCGAGATTAGAAGCCCTGGCCGGTCGACTCCAATTTTGCTCACGCAGCGCGGGGGTCGCACATCGGGAAAGAACTCGTCGAAAACCTCGCCAAGCGCGTCGGCGTCTTCGCAGTGTGCGAGCAGGGTGTGGACCATCACCGCGTCGCTGAGCTCAGCTCCGGCGGCGCGCAGGATCGTCTGGCAGTTAAGCAGCGATTGGCGGGCTTGCTCCTTCACCGTGGGACCAGCGAAGTCGCCGGTCGTCACATCGACTCCGGTCGTGCCAGCGACGTAGACCGTATTGCCGGCCCTCACCGCCTGGCTGTACAGAGGAGATTCGGGTGCGTCGTGGCTGGAAACCACTTGTCTTGGCATCGATCGGCTCCTGTGTGAGAAGTGTTGGGCATGTCGGTTGGTCAAACGAGCTGTTGGGTGGCCTCGGCGCGGGCATGAGCCGCCGCGTCTGGGCGGCGTTCGCGCCGGTGAGTCGATCCGGTATGCAGCCGATCCTGGGTTTGCTCATCATCGGGCGTCCGGGTAGACATCGTGGCGCGGGATCGAGCCGCCAAGGACACCGAAGACCTTCCGGATCACCTCGGGCTGATCTGTGGCCGCTCGGTAGAACGCCTCGGTCCTGGCCGAGAGGGGCGCGAGGGTGGCGGTGCTCAGGGCGAGCTCGAAGCCGTCCGCGGTGAGCACGTCTCGCCGGCGTTGATATCCGGCTAGGGCATCGTCCATTGGCCGGCGCCCGGCCAGGCCGTCGTGGATGGCCTCGGCGAGCAGTTCGGCGGCCAGGAAAGCATCGGAGATGCCCATGCCGGTGGACGGGTCTTTGTGGTGGCCCGCGTCGCCTGCCAGCGCCCAGCCGGGGCCGGCCGACGTGCGGTACAGGTTGGGCAGATCCGCGGTGCCGGTTAAGCGCTCTTCCTGGCGCCCCGACGCGACGGCCTCGCAAAGCGCCGGAATGAGCTCGAGGGCGGCGTGGAAGGAGCCTGCCACGTTCGTGCGCACCTGGGGGAACTGTTGCCGGGGCCACGCTACATAGACGCAGGTCAGGTCGTCGTTGGTGGGCCAGACCAGGATCAGCCTGCCGGGCCGGGCATGGAAGGACGCGCCCAGATGTCGCAGCCCGCTCCAGTAGGAGTAGTAGACCGCCGTGAGCGGCGCATGCTCCCGGTAGGCGCGGGCGCCGACCCTTCTCGCGACGCTCGAATGCAAGCCGTCCGCGCCGACGACGACGCTTGCCCGCAACGACGACTCGCCGGACCCTCGGTGACTACCCCGCACTCCCACGACCCGGTTCCCGGACTTCAGTACGTCACGGAATATGAAGCCTTCGATCAGCTCGGCGCCGGACTCCACGGCGGCCTCGGCCAGCAGCGCGTCGAGCACGGTCCGCCGCGGGCAGTAGGTGTCGGCTACCGACCCCACGGCCGGTCCGATACCCGACATCTGCACCGGGCCGACATCGAAGGTGATCTCCCGAATAGGCGCGCAGCCGCGTGCCTCCAGCCGGTCAAGCAGGCCCCAAGCCGCCAACCGGCTCGCGCCACGCTGCCACAGGAAGTGCGTCGACATGGTGTCGCTCGGAAAGGACGCCCGGTCGAGCAGGGCGACCCGGTGCCCGGCACGCGCCAGCAGCATGGCCAGCGGCGCGCCTGCGCACCGGGCACCGACGACGATCACGTCATACATCGCGCACGTCACGGCAAGGGCACGGTGACGGCTAGCCGACCGGCTGGCTGGCGCCGAGGGCCTTCACGTCGGCGGTGCTCAACGGATTGCCCGCTATCCCCCAATCGCCGCTTTTCACTTCCTCGACGATCACCCAGGTGACCGGGCGCAGGTTCTCGCCCTCGATCTCCACCATCGTGTCGGTCAGCCGCCGGACCATGTCCTGCTTCTGCCCGGTCGTGAAGACCCCCTCGATGACCTTGACGTTGACTAACGGCATGACTACCCCTTTCCGAAGGCCGGCCAAGATGCCGGCAGAAAGCAGCCTAGCACGACCGTTCGTGCTATACAGGAGTCATGCCACGACACAACACGAGCCACGGGGCCAAAACCAGGGAGTCCATCCTGCGGGCGGCCGCCGATGCGGCCTCCGTCGACGGGTTGGACGGCCTCAGCATCGGCCGGCTGGCGACCGGGCTGGACATGAGCAAGAGCGGATTGTTCGCGCACTTCGGCTCCAAAGAAGACCTGCAGCTGGCCACGATCGAGGAGGCCAGGCAACGCTACGCGCGCGAGGTGATCGCGCCCGGCCAGGCTGAGGACCCGGGCGTGAACCGCATCTATGCGCTGTGCGAGTCATTCCTGTCCTACGTCGAGCGCGCCGTGTTCCCCGGGGGATGCTTCTTCGCTGCCGCGATGGCTGAGTTCGACTGCAAGGCGCCCGGCCCCGTCCGCGAGCGGATAGCCGAATGCCAGCACCAATGGATGGCCACCCTCGAGCTCGCAGCGGAAGAAGCCCTGGCCATGGGGGAACTGCGAACCGGCAGCGACCCGCAGCAACTTGCCTTTGAGCTGGAAGCCGCCCTGCTGGCGGCGAACTGGTACTTCCACCTCTACTCCGATGCCACCTATTTCGACCGAGCACGCCGCGCCGTCCGCGCGCGCCTGGTCAGCGAAGCCACGCCCGCCGGCCTGCGCTCGTTGAGAGCCGGAGGCTGACGATGCCTGTCGAATCAGCTACTGGCCTGGCGGCCGGAGCCAAGCCGGACTGGACGGTCGTCGATGAGGGCTGGGGCCGTAAGGCCGCCGATTTCGCGACCCTGAGCGAGCCGGGCAACTGCCGCGAGTACGTCGCGATGCATCACCGGCTCGGTGTCGGGGAGGGCGACCGGCTGCTCGATGTCGCGTGCGGCGCCGGCTTGGCCATAGCGCTGGCCGCGGTGCGGGGGGCCGCCTGTTGTGGCATCGACGCTGCGCCCCGGCTGGTCAAGGTCGCGCAAGACCGGAACCCGGATGCGGATATCCGACTGGGCGACATGCAGGCGCTGCCATGGCCGGACGCGACCTTTGACGTGGTGACCAGCTTTCGGGGTGTCTGGGGTACGACACCGGCGGCGATACCGGAAATCCACCGGGTCCTGACGCCGGGCGGCCGGGTGGGACTGACCGTGTGGGGCGACATCAAGAAGTCGCCAGGAGTGTGGGCATTGGCGCCGTTCAGAATGGCCGCCCCGGCCAAGCTGGACAACCAGGCCGCCATGCAACTCGGTCGGCCAGGCGCGGGTGAAGATCTCCTAGCCCGCTGGGGTTTCGTGGACATCGAGCGAGTTGATGTGCCGTTCGTGTGGGAGTTCCCCGACCCGGAGACATTCGCCCGGGCCCTGGCATCAACCGGGCCAGCCTTCGAGGCGATGCAAAACGTTGGAGAAGCTGCCTTCCTCGAAGCCGCGACAAGCCAGGCCCGCGAGCACGTCAGGGACGGACTGCCCCTGCGCGCCCCGATCGCCCTGGTCGGCTTCGTCGCACGCAAGCCATCGACAGAAAAGACGGCGCCGCAATGAACGGGATCGGTTTCCTCAGCGTCCCAGAAACGAACGCTGAGGCGCAGGAAAACTTCGCCGAGGATCTCGCCGAGATCGGCTACGTCATGAACGTCACGCGGCTGTGGGCATACCAGCCCGCCACCATGAACGGGCTGTTCAGCCTGTTGCGGCAGTCGAATTCCGAGGACAGGCTCACCTTGCGCCAGCGCTACATCCTCATCACCGCCTGCGCGTCGGCGTTCGGTGACTCCTCCTGCGCGCTTGTCTATGCGTGCAAGCTGGCCGAGGACAGCGACGCGGACACGGCCGCCGCGGTGCTGCTGGGTCCCGACGACGGCCTGATCCCCAGCGAGCGGGCGATCGCTCGCTGGGCCCGCAAGGTGGCCCGCGGCCCGAACGACACCAGCGCAGCGGATGTGCAGGAACTACGCGACGCCGGGTTCAGCGACAGCCAGATCTTCACGATCACCACGTTCGTCGCCCTGCGCCTGGCCTTCTCCACCATCAACGACGCGCTCGGCCTGCTTCCCGATGCCGCCATCCGCACCACCGCGCCAGCAGCCGTCCTCGACGCCGTCACCTTCGGCCGCCCCATCGAGACACAGAGCCGGCCCGGCTCCGTGGCCGAGCCGAGCGAGATGCCGATCCCCGAGACCGCCCAGACGATCCCGTCCAGAAAGGGATCGGCATGAGACTCGCCGTCGGCCTGACCCCGCTCGAGACCCGGCGCGACGTCGTGCTGCACGTCGCCACTCGCGCCGAATCGCTCGGCTACGACGCGTTCTTCCTGGCCGAGGGATGGGGGCACGACGCGTCGGTGCTGCTGGCCGAGGTCGCCACCCGCACCAGCCGGATCCAGATCGGGACGGGCGTACTGAACGTCTGGGGTCGCAGCGCCGCGCAGATCGCCATGCTCGCGACCAGCCTGCACGAGATTTCGAACGGACGCTTCGTCCTCGGCTTGGGTGCGGGCAGCCCGGCGCTGGCCGAGGGCCTGCACGACGTGCCGTTCCGTGCGCCGGTGCCCCGGCTCGTGGGGGTGGCCCGTCAGGTACGCGCGCTGCTCGACGGCGGACGTCTAGCGCCTGCCAGCGGCGTCCGCGGGCTGCGGCTGGCCATCGGCCCGTCTCCCGTGCCGCTCCTGCTGGCCGGGCTCGGGCCGGACGCGATCCGAGTATGCGGCGAGGTGGCGGAGCACTGGGGACCGTTCCTGTTCCCGGTCTCCGCGCTGAAGGATGGGGTCGTGCTGTTGGAAGACGGCGCCGTGGGCCGGGCGCTACCGCAGGTATGTCCGTTCATCCCGGCGGCGGTGTCGTCCGACCCAGCCCGGGCCACGGCGCTGGCGTCGTGGTGGGTCCAGTTCTACCTGACCAGCATGGGGCCGCTCTACGCCACCCGGCTGCGGCAGTTCGGCTTCGCCACGGCTGTCGACGAGGTCATGGCCGCGACCGGGGACACGCCGGAGATCCTGCTGGACGAACTCACGCTGTGGGGCGACGCCGCCGCCGGCCGGCAGACCCTGGAACGCTGGTATGCCGCGGGCGCCGACATGCCGATCGTCACCCTGCCGCCAAACCGAAGCGTCGACGAGCTCGACCACATCCTCGACGCCCTCGCCCCCGCCGTCGCGCCGAGCGCGTGATGTTTCGGATTTCTAAGCAGGGCACATGACGACGAAGCCGACCGTGGCCGTATTGGGGACCGGGATCATGGGTGGCGCCATGGCCCGCAACATCGCGGCAGCCGGCCTCCCGGTGAGGGTGTGGAACCGGAGTCGCGAGAAGGCCGACCTTCTCGAGGACGTCGCCCAGGTGGCGGGATCCGTGCTCGAGGCCGTCCACGGTGCCGACGTCGTGCTCACCATGCTCTGGGACACCGCCGCCGTAGCCGGGGCGATGGAAGAGGCGCGTAGTCACCTCGCCGAGCGCACGGTGTGGCTGCAGCAGAGCACCGTCGGCATCGAGGGTTCGGCTCGACTCGCGTCGCTCGCCGAGA